>JAXDQG010000364.1:0-5630 GCA_034667945.1 Acidimicrobiia bacterium
AACCAGCTCCAACCAGACCCGTCCAAACCGCGCCTATCACTGCCCACCCACCGCAGTTGGCTGCAAGTACGTGACGGTTCTTACAGTTTCTCAACAAGCTCGCCCCGCAAGCCCCTGCCGGCATGCCCCGCCCGCCAAGAGCGTCCTCGGGCGTCCGCGTCGTCTACCTTGTCATCCCAGCTCGGGGCGACATTTTTCGGGACACACACGGGCCTCGTGGGACGGCGCAACGAGACTTGTGACACCACGAGAGCGTCGATCTGAGGCGCGAGCGTCCGCCCCCGCCGTCCCACTGGCGCGCGCCCAAGAGGCGGGCCGACGTCTCACGTGTCTGTGTCTGGTGAGCAGTTCCTGCTCTGCGGACACAGTGTCAAAGAGAGGATCGATCACGACCCGATACGGAATATACCCGTGACTCCAGCGCGCTGTTTCATCCCTGCGTACGGGCGGCCTCGGGCAAATCATGCCGGTGTCAGCACGCAGCGACAAGCGCGGTTCGGCCTTGCCTTTCGGGACAAACAGCAGCGCACCTGGGGGTGATCACTCTGGTGGTTTGCCGCTCGCAAGAATTTATTGGTGTTCACGGAGCTCGAAGCCCCGACCGCGTCGCGGACAAGGCGTCCGGCCCCGATGCATCAGCCCTGGAGTGCCACGACCATTCTTGTCCGACTCCATCAGCGAAAGCGGTGGAGTCATCCTCGGCCACACGGGCGAGGGCGCGGCCGCTCGACCGGCCCACTGCGTAGAACCACTCACCCCACGCCCGGTAGGCGCAGTGCACCTGCGTGATGAATTGAGCGTGAGCACGGATGCACTCGAGCTATCGGGGGCGTACGTTGGCGGCTGTCGCCTCAATTGTCGAGTCGGCACCCGGTTGTTGGTTGAAGTTCCGCACAACGGAGGGGGATGCAGCTATGACTGCTCCGAATGCGCGCGTCTTGATCACTGGTAGTTCCCGTGGCATCGGCCGGGGCGTTGCCCTGAAAATGGCCGAGCAATGCGCCCGGGTCGCCATTCACTACCTGTCCAATGTTGATGCGGCCAAGGCCACGCTTGACCTCGTTCGGGGGCGCGGCGGTGATGGCGTGCTGGTTCAGGGAGACGTTCTCGATCCCGAACAGGTCAGCAAGATCGTTACCCAAGCCGCGTCAGCGTTCGACGGATTGGATGTCTTCGTCAGCAATGCCCGGCCCGAATTGCCGTTCTTCTTTTATCCGCCACTGGACATCTCGCTCGAGCAATGGGACAGCGCGGTGAACTCGCAGGCCAAGGCATTTCTCATCGGGGCGCGAGAAGCCGCGGCCGCCATGTCTGATGGTGGTCGGATCGTCGCCGTCACCTATGCGACCGGCAGCCGGACCGGCGGGCTCCAGCCCTGGGTGGCCATGGGCGCGGCGAAGGCCGCCATGGAGGCCACCGCCCGCTACCTGGCAGTGGCACTGGCCGGCCGAGCCATCACCGTGAACCTGGTCAGCCCGTCGTGGACCGAGGACAGTGTGCTCAACACCCTGCCCATCGAGGCCCAGGATGTCATCCGCGAGTGGCATCAGGCCGGCTGGACGCCGATGGGCAGACTGGCCACACCAGCGGACGTCGGCGACGCGGTCTGGCTGTTGTGCCAGCCTGAGGCCGGCTTCATCACCGGACAGGTGCTGCTGGTCGACGGCGGTGCAGCCCTCATGAATGTCGAGGTGCCCCCCGAGCTGCAACTCCCGCCTCGTACCTGACCCACCTCGTAGCTGACCCGTCTCGTACGTGAGACCTTTGCGCGACCAAGGGCGCCTCAGCGACCGGGGCGCCCCAGCGTCGGGGGCTGCCGTTCCCGGATCTCGGCATGGCGCTGGGCGATGGGACCGTCCCAGATCTCGTCCGTGAACAGGTAGAACTGATTGGCGAGCACGGCGTCGTGCACCAGGTCGGCCACCTCGGCCGGAGGCTTGCCGGCTGCGAGCGCCCGCTTGGCCCGATCGAGCCAGCGCGCACCGCGCTCGTCCAGCTCGGCGCCCCCCAACGCGTCGGGGCGGTTGCGATGCGACGTGCCGATGTTCGTGCTGACGAACCCCGGACACAGGAGCGTGACGCCAACGGTCGAGCCCTCCAGCTTCAGCTCGTGGGCGAGGCTCTCGGTCATCGTGACCACGCCGTGCTTGCTCACGTTGTACGGCGCGCCATAAGGCGCGGAGAGATGGCCGGCAATCGACGCGGTGGTCACCACATGGCCGTCACCGTGGGACAGCAGATGAGGGACGAAGACACGGATACCGTGAATCACTCCCCACAGGTTCACGCCCAGCGTCCACTCCCAGTCCGAGACGCCGAGCGCCCAGCTACGCCCGGCGGCACCTGCCACGCCGGCATTGAGGCAGACCACATTGACGTGGTCATAGGCGGCCAACGAGGCGCTCAGCAGCGCCTCCATGGAGGAGCCCGACGACACGTCGGTCACGACACCCAGGGCCTCGATGCCGGCTTCCTTCAAGCCCTCGACGGCCGCATCGAGGGCTCCGCGCTCGATGTCACCCACGACCACCCGCATGCCTGCCTGACCGAAGCGCTGGGCGAAGGCCAATCCCATGCCCGAAGCGCCTCCGGTGACGACCGCGGTCTTTCCCTCCAAGGACTCCATGAACCAGGACCTTAGAGGCGTCCGTGTGTGCAGACACGTTGCCTGGATATGGCTCAACGCGGATACGGCTCGACGCGGATACAGCTCAAGACGTCGGGCCGGAAAGAAGCTCGACCACGTCTTCCTGATTGTTGTGGCGGGCCCACTCCAGCGGGGTTGCATCGAAGGAGCAGTCCCGGGCGGATGTCTCGGCCCCATGCTCCAACAGCAATTGCACCATCGCCGCGTTGCCGTTGTAGGCCGCACCGTGCAGCGCCGTCTGGCGATGGGGATACGGAATGGTGGCGTTGACGTCGAAGCCCAGCTCGATCATCAAGGCGACCGCCTCGAAGAGGTCCTTGTCGGCTGCCACGCTCAACTGCTGTGGCCGCCTGCCGATTGCCCGCCCAAGCAGGGTCGGGTCGGACGCAACAAGGCCGTCGATCATGATCCGGTCGGCCCGCATGCACGCACCGAGCAGCTCCAGCGCCGCGTCCGAAGTTGCCGGCACAGCGCCATCCTCTGCCAAGACCTCCGACACCGCGGTATTGCCATTGAGCAGCGCCAGCTGCCAGGCGGTGAGCCCCTCGTAGATCGGATGGTTCGTGCCGGTGCCGAGCACATCGACGCCGTGGTCGAGGACCAGCCGGGCTCTCCTCGGCCAATTGGCTGCGGCGGCTCGCACCAGCTCGTCCTGCACCAGTTGCGTTGGCGTCGGGTGATGCGGCGCCAGGCGGCGGTGCCAGACGCCTCCATGCCCTGCTCCGAGACCGAACTCGATGAGGAGCCGCAGAGGCTCCGGGTCGTCCCCGGTGGCCGGGGAGCCCAGCTCGTAGAGCGCTTGACTGTCATTGGCGTCGACGCCTCGTTCGAGCAGCACCCGTGCCAGATCCAGGGCGGGACCGGGTGGCGAGCTCAGTACGCCGGTGAGCGCGGTGTAGGGGGACGGCAGGCCGTCCCACACGTAGCCGGCATTCGGGTCTGCGCCGGCGTCGAGCAGCAGGACGGTGACCTCTCGGGCGGCTGCGCCACCGAGCCGGGCGCGAATGGTGGAATAGGCCAGATAGAGCAGGGGCGGCCAGCGATGGGGACCGGCTTCCCGCATCGCCGCGTTCGCATCTCGCTCGAGCAGCAACTGCATGGCCCTGGCGTCGCCGGTGGCGGCGGCGGTGCAGGCATTGGTAGCCCCCAATTCGGGACGCCGTGCCAGAAGATCGGCGCCTTGTTGCCAGCGGCCGGGCTGGTCATCGCCGTGGGTGACACAAACCAGCCGGAGCAACTCATCCGCCAGCGTTTCCGACTGCCCGGCCGTTGCGCGATGGGGTGAACGTGAGAACTCGCTGACCACGTCGAGGTATCGGGTGAGCCCGGGCCACGACGCGAAGCCGTGGCGGCGCGCAACCACCAAACGGGCGTCGCGGAGCGAGAACCCGTCGGCTTCGGCCGGGGACAGCACACGGCCACCGAGTCGAGGGTGGAACTCGCGGACCATGTCGAGCGCCTGCGGGATGCCCGCCCGGGCGAAATCGCGTACCACTTTTGCCTGGTCCTGGAACTGCTGCCGCTCCGGTCGATCGGGCATTCGCTGGATCGCCACGGAATCAATTGTCCCGCGACGCGCCGCCGAGGCGGGCGCGGAGATGCAAGGCTCCTCCCCGCCGGCAGCGCGGGCACTGGTGAAGCGCTCACCCATGCGATGCGTTCGGCAGATCAGCGGAGGCGAGCCATGGGTGAGGACACCAGCCGACATCCTGCATCCGTACCGAGTATCGCCCCCTGGCTCTTGGTGCCCGATGCCGACGCGGCCATCGCCTTCTACCGGGAGGCCTTCGGGGCCGCCCAGCTCGAGCGACTCGACGACGAGGCGGGCAGTGCAATGGTCGCTCAGCTATCCATCGGGGGCGCGGAGTTCTGGGTGCAAGCCGACGACGTGGACCCCGACACCATCGCCAGCAGCCCGGTCCGCATGATCCTCACCGTGGCCGATCCCGATGCGACCTTCGCCCGGGCGCTCGCCGCCAACGGCAAGGAGATCGCTCCGCTGGGGGAGGAACATGGCTGGCGCATCGGCCGGATCGCCGATCCGTCGGGCCACCATTGGGAGATCGGCAGACGACTCTCCTCGGAAGATGGAATCTCCTCGGAAGATGGCAAGGGGTAGGGACACCAGATGGCGCAGCGTCCTCGCCCCCGCACAGTCTCAGCGCTCACGGAAGACCTTCGTCGACTCGGTGTGCGGCCCGGCGATCTGCTGATGGTGCACGCCTCACTGCGAGCCGTCGGCCCGGTAGAGGGAGGAGCTGACGGGGTCATCGATGCCCTCGAAACCGCGATCGGACCCGAAGGATCTCTGTTGGTGAATGTCGGCGTACTCGACGACTGCGCCTGGGTGAACGAGCGACCCGAATCCGAGCGGGCGGCGCTGCTCGAAGGCTCCGAGTCCTTCGACACTCGGGTCGCGGCGGCTGACCCCGACAACGGTGTGCTGGCCGAGGTGTTCCGGCGGCGGCCACAGACCCTGGTCAGCGACCATCCGGAGGGTCGCTTCGGGGCATCCGGCCCGCTTGCGGAAGAGCTGATCGAGCAGGTGCCGTGGCACGACTACTACGGCCCGAACTCCCCGCTCGAGCGTTTGGTCCGCGCCGATGGGCGAGTGCTGCGACTCGGTGCCGACCTCGAGACCATGACCCTTCTCCACTACGCCGAGTACCTGGCGTGCATTCCGGACAAACGGCGGGTCCGCCGACATCGCCTGGTCGCCGGTGCAAACGGGCCGGAGCTACGCGTGATCGAATGCCTGGACGATTGCGATGGAATCGTGGACTACCCCGAGGGCGATTACTTCGGCCTGCTCCTCGAGGACTACCTGCGAACAGGCCGAGCGATCGTCGGGAAGGTCGGCGGTGCGACAAGTGAGCTGATCGAGGCTGTCGACATCGCCACCTTCGCCACGACGTGGATGGAAGAGCACTTCTGACGGGCGCGCCTCCCGGTGCTGGTAGCCGAGTCATCTCGCGCCCTGGTG
>JAXDQG010000365.1:0-4770 GCA_034667945.1 Acidimicrobiia bacterium
CCAATACATCCCCAAGGAACTTTCTGCTCGGGCCATGGCCATGGCATCGAACGTGCCGGTGGGCCTGCTGGCCGCCGGCTTCGGGGTTCTGCTCGTGGTCGTCGACCTGCTCGGCCCAGACGGGGTCGCGCCGTTCATCTACTTCCGTTTCTGACCATGCCCCGCGCTGGGATCTTCCGATGGCCGTGATCAACCCCCCATCTCGCACCTCTCGCCTCGCCCGCCGGTCTCGGGACGACCGGGTGGTCGCCCTCGCTCGCCGGTCGGGGCCCACGACGCCGCGTCAGCCCCTGCCGACCCGCCAACGCGATCCGTGGCATCGGCGTCGAGCCACGCCGGAGCAGGCGATCGCCTTCGCCGTGGTGGCCTTCCTCCTTGCCGCCCTTCTGGGCTCGGAGTCGCTCGTCGGTCTGGCCCGTCGCCAGCCGTTCGGCACCACGCGGACAATCGCATTGGGGCTCGCCAGCGGTCTCGACCGGGTGGCCCACGCCCTCTCCCTGGACCGGCCCTCGCATCTCGCCCGTCAGGCCCTCGGCAAGGACCGCCAACCCTATGACGTCGACGCCCTGATCAGCCCGAACCGGCGGGCGGGCCAGCGGTCGACCGATTCCCTTGCCGCACCGACGACCACCGTGCCGCCTCGGAAGACTCCCAGCGCAGCGACGCCGCTCAAGGTCTACGTGGGAGGCGACTCCATGGGTCGTGAGGTGGCCAGCGGCGTGTCACAGGCCGCGCCCAACGCCCTGTCCGACATCGAGACCGACTACCGGGTCTCGACCGGGTTGGCCAGGCCCGACTTCTTCGACTGGAACCAGCGGCTGGCGCAGGTCATCGTCGAACACAAGCCCGATGTGTTCGTGCTGATCTTCGGGACCAACGACAACCAGAACATGCAGACGCCGACGGGCATTCTCGAGGCGGGCAGCGCGCAATGGCTCGCCGAATACCGCAGTCGGGTCGCCCGGGTGATGGACCTGGTGCACCAAACGAACACCACGACACTGTGGGTCGGTCTGCCGCCCATGCGCAGTCACGGCTTCGACCAGGCGGTCCAGGCGATGAACGCTATCTACCGCGAGGAAGCGGCGCGGCGACCGTGGATCTCGTTCATCGACACCCGAACCCCCTTCGCCGGCGCCGACGGCGGTTATGCCGATTCTCTGGCTGACGGGGGCGAGGCGGTGCAGATCCGGCAATCGGACGGCGTCCACTGGTCGACGTCCGGGGCGGCTCAGGTCGGCCAATTGGCGTGGCGCGTGATCGCCCGACGATGGGACATGCCCGGTGCCTGAGTGTGGCGAGGCCGTCGGGGAGCTGGCCGAGACGCCCGGCACACCGCAGCGGTCGTGCCTGCCGACCTGGTCAGACCCATCGAGGCCCCGCGGTCTCACAGGCAGACGGCGCTGCTACCCTTCTCCGGGCGACGATCCCCCGCTGGGATCCGCTGCTGCCCTAGCCTTTCCCTGGCGTCGAATCGCGATCCTCCCGGAGTTCGCCGCGGGGCTGCAGCGGTTGTCGCACACCAACGCACCATGATCAGGCTCGAGAACGTCTCCAAGGTCTACAAGGGCGAAGTTCACGCTTTGCGCAACGCCAGCGTCGACATCCAGAAGGGCGAGTTCGTCTTCCTGGTAGGCGCGTCGGGGTCGGGCAAGTCAACCTTCATCCGGTTGCTCAACAAAGAAGAAGAGCCCACCGACGGTCGCATCTATGTCGCCGGCAAGGACATCGCCCAGCTGAACAGCTGGAAGGTGCCGTATCTGCGTCGCAACATCGGTTGCGTCTTCCAGGACTTCAAACTGCTGCCCAACAAGACCGTTTTCGAAAACGTCGCCTTTGCGCTCGAGGTCATCGGGCGTCCCGGGCATGTCGTGAAGTCTCAGGTGCCGGCCATTCTCGAGCTCGTCGGCCTGTCGAAGAAGATCGAGAACTTCCCCGACGAGCTCTCCGGTGGTGAGCAACAGCGGGTGTCCATCGCCCGTGCCTTTGTCAATCGCCCCTTGATCCTTCTGGCCGACGAGCCGACCGGCAACCTCGACCCAGCCACGTCCGTGGGCATCATGCGCCTGCTCGACCGCATCAATCGCACCGGCACGACGGTGGTGATGGCCACGCACGACCGGGGCATCGTGGACACGATGCGACGACGGGTCATCGAGCTCGACCGAGGCAACATCATCCGCGACCAGTCCCGCGGCGTATACGAATGAACCGGCAGGGCGGCTGCATGGAGCGGCCGGCCTGACTCGCACCGCAGGAGGCCGTCCGGCTTTGGCGCTCAAGATCAACTATGTGGCCCGTGAGACGGGCTCCAACTTGTGGAGGAACATCAGTCTCACTGTGGCCTCCATGTTGACGGTGGCCGTGTCGCTTTCGCTGTTCGGCGGGGCGCAGATCATCTACCACGGCATCGGTAACGCCACCGCCCGCTGGAAGGGTGGTATCGAGTTCATCGTCTTCATGAACCCGACCGCCAATGACGATCAATTGGCGTCGGTCCGCAAGGCGCTCGAGTCGAGTCCCGAGGTTCGAAAGGTCGAATTCGTCGACAAGACCGCCGCATATGAGGAGTTCCGCACGCTTTTCGCCCGTCAGCCCGAGCTGCTCGATGCGGTCGACCAGAACGCCATGCCACCCAGTTTCAAGGTGGCGCCGGCGTCCTCTGATGCCGACGTCATATCGGCACTCGGCAAGCAGTTCGAGAACGATCCCGGCGTGCGGGAGGTGGTGTTCGCCTTCGAGACCGTGCGCACCATGCAGCGGTTCTCACAGTACGTGCGGTGGGGCATCCTGGGGGTTTCGGTCGTGTTGATGGTCGCGGCCCTCATGCTCATCCTCAACACGATCCGCATGGCGATGTTCGCCCGCCGCCGCGAGATCGAGGTGATGAAGCTGGTTGGTGCCACCAACTGGTTCATCCGGGTCCCGTTCATGCTCGAAGGTCTCATACAGGGGGTGCTCGGCGCCTTCGTGGCCATGGGGACCACCTGGGTGCTCAAGCGCGTCTTCGATACCTGGCTCTCGAACAACCAGGATCTGCGCATTTTTCAGGGCTTCGCCATCAGCAGCGGACAATTGGTGAGCACCTGGGTGCTCCTGCTGTTCTTCGGCTGTCTCGTTGGCACGCTCGGCTCCGGCCTGGCAGTCAGCCGCTATCTCGACGTCTGACCGCGAGACAGCTTCCGCCTTGACCACGGCAGCGTGGCACCGTGCTCAACTCACAGCCCGTACCACCGCCGTGACCAGGGCACTCACCACGACCACGGCGATGAAAGGCGCCCGGCGGGTGGCCGTCAGCAATGCGCCGGCGATGACTCCGGCCAGCCGGGCGTCCACGACGACGTCGTGCGGTCCGACGGTCTGGGTGACAATCAGTCCGGCCAACAGCGCCGCAGGCAACAGCTCGATCACCCGCACCCAGCGCGTCGCCACCGGTAGCCGCCCGAGACCCTCGAGCCCGGCCAGCTTGAACAGGTACGCCCCGGCAGCCAGCACGATGATCGACGTCCAGGTCACGACGACTGCGGCTCCATACTCATCTCGGTGGTCGCCGAACCCGATCCCCTCCGCATGACCCCCACCCCGGCCAGGACGCCCAATGCGGCCAGCAGAATCGGGGCGCCACTGGGGAGGAGGGGCAGCCCGCACAGCGCCAGGATGCCGCCGGCCGCGGCCGCTGCCCGCCCCGGCGCACGCCGCAGATGCGGGGCAAGCAGGGCCACGAAACCAGCCGGGAACGCTGCGTCGAGGCCGAGTGCCGAGGGGTCGGCCAGATGCGTTCCCACCATGACCCCCGCAGCGGTGCCGACGTTCCAGCAGAGGAACACGGCCACACCGGTCACCCAGAAGGCTCGGCGGCTGTCATCGGGATCGTGCTGCGCCACCGCCATGGCAGTCGTCTCGTCGATCACCAGCTGGGCGGCGACCAGTCGGAGCGGCCAGCGATAGCGTCGCAGTCGGTCGGACAGGGCCAGTCCGTAGATGCCGTTGCGCGCCGCCAGCAGCAGCGCCCCGCCGAGGGCGGAGACCGGCGAACCCCCCACAGCAGCCACGCTGACCGCGGCGAACTGCGAGGCCCCGGTGAACACGAACAGCGACATGGCCATGGCCTTGGCCAGGGAGAGCTGGGCGGTAGCCGCCAACACCCCGAACGCCGCCCCGAAGACCCCGGTGGCCAGGCCCAACACGATGCCGTCGCGGCGGTAGTTCACCGGGGCCGTCACCTCCGGTCGTCGACGCGCCCGGCTCGGTCGAGTAGGCATGTCACCGGCGCGTGGCGTGTGCCGCGGGCTAGGCATGATGCTCGACCCCGGCGCGCGCCACCAGAACGCCGGCGGCGGCTCGACTCGTCAAGCGACGTACCCGTACGGCAAAAGGCAGGGAGCTCTCGTGGAGTACGAACAGATCGGCTACGAGGTCGAGGACCGGGTCCTGACCCTTACGCTCAACCGGCCGGAGCGGCTCAACGCCTTCACGCCGGTGATGCTCAACGAGATGATCGACGCCTTCGATCGGGCCGATGCTGATGACGAGGTCCGGGCGATCATCGTGACCGGAGCCGGCCGCGGCTTCTGCGCCGGGGCCGACCTGGGTAAGGGCGCCGACACGTTCAACTACGACAACAACCCCCGCGACCGTAAGTCCGGCGATTGGGAGCGTGACGGCGGCGGCCTGCTCACGCTGCGGATCTTCGAGCTGCGCAAGCCGATCATCGCCGCGGTCAACGGCGCCGCGGTCGGCGTCGGCGTCACCATGCAGCTGCCCATGGAC
>JAXDQG010000366.1:0-4913 GCA_034667945.1 Acidimicrobiia bacterium
GTCGGCTCGTGGAGGACCGGAGTGCCGTAGTAGGTCAGAATGTCATCGGGGGATCGGGCAACCTGGTCCCCACCTTCGCTCATTTCTTACCGCCGATGGCGGCAAGTGCCACCGCGCCGACGAGCGCAGCCGCCGCGCCCGCCGCAGCCCGCCACATCGACGGCAGGTCCCGGGTGGTGACCACGGGATCGGGGGGAAGGCCGTAGACCTCCGGTCGATCGAGCAGCAGGAAGAACGCGGCCATGCCGCCGACGCCGTCGTTCTCGTCGGCGCCGTACAGCTGGGCGCCGGCGACACCAGCGCCCTGCAGCTGCTCGAGCCGGTGATGGGCCCGGCCCCGCAGCTCCGCCAGCTCGCCGAACTGAATGGACTGCGTGGGGCACGCCTGGGCGCAGGCCGGGGTCATGTCGCCCTTCAACCGGTCGTAGCAGAGGGTGCACTTCCACGCTCGACCGTCGTCTTTGCGCTGGTCGATCACACCGAAGGGGCAGGCCGGGACGCAGTAGCCACAGCCGTTGCAGACGTCCGCCTGCACCACCACGGTGCCGAACTCGGTGCGGAAGAGCGCCCCGGTCGGGCACACCTCCAGACAGGCGGCGCGGGTGCAGTGCTTGCAGACATCGGAGCTCATCAGCCAGCGCAAATCCGCAGGATCGACCACCGGCGGCGAGGAGCTCCGGTCGGGCGTCTCGAGCCAGGCCGCCACCTCGGGCGTCACCAGGCGGGCGTCTCCCTCGGACGTGCCCGCTCCGTGCGGCACCTCGGCCAGCTCCACTTGGTCCGGCCCGCTTGCACGGCGTTGCTCGATGAACGCCACATGGCGCCAGGTGTCTGCCCCGAGCTTGCCGGTGTTGTCGTAGGACTTGCCCGACCATGCCGGTTGGCGATGCGGAACGTGGTTCCATTCCTTGCAGGCCACCTCGCACGCCTTGCAGCCGATGCAGATCGACGTGTCGGTGAAGAACCCCACCCGCGGCACCGCTGCGTGGTCGTCGACGAGGTCGACCGCGGAGGAGGTCGCACGCGTGGCAGTCATGCTCGCTCCTCGGTTGTGCGCACCTGGGCAGCCGGCGAACTGGTCGAACGCGGGCCTCGGGGACGACGGCCGGGCCGGATGTCGCACGTGGCCGCCTTCACCTCCTGGATGTGCACGTTGGGGTCCAGCACGATGGACGCCAGGTCGTTGGCCGAATCGCCCACGGCGAGGCCCCGGCTTCCCCAGTGGAAGGGCAGTCCGATCTGGTGGACGAGCCGCCCTTCGACCCGCAACGGCACCATCCGGTCCGTCACCATGACTCGCGCCTCGATGCAGGTGCGGGCGGTGAGGAGCGTCGCCCAGTCCCCGTGCACCAGACCCCGCTCGGACGCCAGCGCCGGGCTGACCTCGCAGAACATCTCGGGTTGCAGCTCCACCAGGGGCCACACCCACCGGCTCATACCTCCGGCCGTGTGGTGCTCGGTGAGCCGGTAGGTGGTGAACACGTAGGGGTAGTCCTCCGCCCCGGGCTCTCCGTCGGAGGCGTGATAACGGTTCTCCGGCCGGGGGAACAGCTGCCGGGTCGGGTTGGCCTGTATCCCGTAGAGGGGGTTGGTGCACGGCGACTCGTGCGGCTCGTAGTGCGTGGGTAGGGGGCCGTCGCGGACCCCCGCCGGAGCGAACAGCCAGCCCCTTCCGTCGGACTGCATGATGAACGGCTCCGTCCCCGACAGTGCATCCGGGCCGGTGGAACCCTCTGTAGGCGTGTAGTCCGGCGACATCGTCGGCTTGAAGTCGGGCACGTCGTAGCCGGTCCAGCGACCGGCCTCCGCGTCCCACCACACGTAACGCTTCCGCTCCGACCACGGCCGTCCGCTGGGGTCAGCCGAGGCCCGGTTGTAGAGCATGCGACGGTTGGCCGGCCATGCCCAGCCCCACTCGGCGGCTACCCAGTCCTGTTGCCTGCCGGGTTTCCGCCGGCGGGTCTGGTTGACCCCATCGGCAAAGCAGCCGCAGTAGATCCAGCAGCCGCAGGTGGTCGACCCGTCGTCCTTCAGGTCGACGTAGCCCGAGATGTGCCTGCGCGCCGAGTCGTAGCCGCTGATCTCCGCCAGTACCGCCTCGGCGTCGGGGTCGGCCAGCGGTCCTCTGGTCGGGTAGTCCCACGCCAGGTCGAGTATCGGGCGGTCACGCTGCTCGGTCGAGTCGGCCAGCTTCGCACGGATGATCTGGCCCAGATGGAAGGCGAACCACAGGTCCGAGCGGGCATCACCGGGCGGCTCCACCGCCTGGTCACGCCATTGCAGGAGTCGCTGGGTGTTGGTGAACGTCCCGCTTTTCTCCGTGTGCGCGGCCGCGGGCATGAGGAACACCTCGGTCGGGATCTCCTCGGTTCGCAGCTCGCCCGACTCCACCTCCGGCGAGTCGCGCCAGAACGACGCCGTCTCGATGTCCTGCAGATCGCGCACGACGAGCCACTTGAGATGCGCCATGGCCAGCCGATGCGCCCGGCTGTTGGCATTACCCACCGCCGGGTTCTCGCCGATGACGAGAAAACCCTCGACCTTGTCGTCCAACATGTCGAAGATGCCGCGGTAGATCGAGTGGTCACCGGAGATTCGTGGCAGGTAATCGAAGCAGAACTCATTCTCACGGGTGGCCCGATCCCCGAAATATGCCTTCAAAAGGCTGACCGCATAGGCGCCCATGTAGGCCCAGAAACCTGCCGGCGCCGAATTGTGTTTGATGTACCCGGCAAGGTTCTCGTAATGCCCCGCATGCGGCATCGGGAGATAGCCGGGGAGCAGGTCATACAGCGTCGGGATATCGGTCGAACCTTGGATGGAGGCATGGCCGCGCAGTGCCAAGATGCCACCGCCGGGGCGCCCGATGTTGCCCAAAAGCAGCTGGACGATCGAAGCTGCCCGGATGATCTGGACGCCCACCGTGTGCTGGGTCCAGCCGACGGCGTAGCAAAGGGCCGAGGTGCGATCGGGACCGGAGTTGTCGCACAACATCTGAGCGACCCGGACGAACTGCTCCCGGGGGACTCCGCACACCTCTTCGACCATCTCGGGCGTGTAGCGGGCGTAATGACGGCGGAGGACCTGGAACACGCAGCGGGGATGCTGCAAGGTCGGATCTTGCTGCGGGGGATTGCCGTGTTCCAGCTGGGCGCCCCCGGACCCGTGGGTCTCGCCTACCGCGGCCTCGGTATCACGCTGACCGGCCGAGGGAGCGACGTCCATACCGGCGTATTGCCAGGTCGTCGCGTCGTAGCTCCGCTTGGCGGGATCCCAGCCCGAGAAGACTCCGTCCAGGTCTTCGGTGTCGGCGAAATCGTCCCGGAGGATCGTGGCCGCATTGGTGTAGTTGACGACATAGTCGTGGAACCAACGGTGGTTTTCGATGATGTAGCGAATGAGGCCGCCCAAGAAAGCGATGTCAGACCCGGCCCGCAAGGGCACGTATTCGTCGGCAAGGGCAGACGTGCGACTGAACCTGGGGTCGATGTGAATCAGGCGGCCGCCGCGTTGTTGGGCCTCGACCACCCACTGGAACCCGACCGGATGGCACTCGGCCATGTTGGATCCCATGATCACGATGAGATCGCTTTGCGAGAGGTCCTGCTGGAAGGTGGTCGCACCGCCCCGCCCCATGCTGGTCCCCAGACCGGGGACCGTAGAGGAGTGTCATATGCGGGCCTGGTTCTCGACCTGGATCGCACCGAGCGCGGTGTAGAGCTTCTTGAGGAGGTAGTTCTCCTCGTTGTCCAGGGTTGCGCCTCCGAGATGGGCGAACCCGAGCGTTCTGCGCAGGGTGTTGCCGTCCTTGTCCTGCTCTTCCCACGTTCGACGCCGTGTGTCGATGATGCGCTTCGCGATCATGTCCATGGCCTGATCGAGGCTCAGGTCTTGCCAGTCCGTGGCGTAGGGCGCCCGGTACCGCACGGTTTGGAGCCGGGTGGGGGACTGGACAAGCGAGCGGCTGGCGGCACCTTTCGGACAAAGGCGACCGCGCGAGATGGGGCTGTCGGGGTGGCCTTCGATCTGGGTGATCTTGCCGTTCTTGACGAAGACTTTCTGCCCGCAGCCCACCGCGCAGTACGGGCAGACCGAGTCGACCACGCGGTCGGCCGCGTCTGTCCGCGGTCTGAGCCGGGCAGTGTGCTCGGACTGGGCGGTGCGTCCCAGGCCCAGCAGGTCACCGCTGCGCATCTGTCGCAGGACCGGCCACGACCCGATCGTCCTCATCACACCCACGGGCAGCCTCCTCGACGTCCCGTAGCTACCCCGGGGTAGCCGCCCCGACACGCCGTCGCGGATGGAGGTTTGGTCATCCTTCAATCGAGGGTCTGCCGTACCGAATTTGGGGGTTCCCGGCGTGCTCCGCACGTATCGCGCCGGGATAGCCTCTGAGGGTGGTGGATAGTGATCGGCAGGTCGTTGCCTCCGACTGGGCGGTCCGCCAGCACATTCGAGGAGGAGCATGGCGGCAGAAGCGGTAGAGGAACGGAGAGCGCATCCTCGGTTCGTGGTGTCGTTCGAAGCGAGGTGCCGTCGTCTCGGCCCGCGCCGGATGCACGCGGATCAGATGGTGAGCGTGCTCGATCTCTCATTCGGCGGGATGCGGATCGAAGCGCCTCCCTGGATGGACGTCGGCAACGTCGTCGAGATCGAGAAGGACGACATCGCCATCAGGGGGCTCGTCGTCGGCGTATCGGGGCGCAACGACGGCCCCGGCCAGCGGACCTCCCTGGGGCCTCAGGCCCACATCGCGTTCTCCAACGTCTCGCCGGAATGCCATTGGGCCCTCGCCCAGCTGCTACAGGACGAGGCGGCGTCGGGCTGAGCCGCTGGCTCGGGGTTCATCAATGCTGTGATCAACCCCAAGAACACAGCGTGAGGAGGTCACGTGCCGCGGAGTTCGGCAGCCG
>JAXDQG010000367.1:0-2913 GCA_034667945.1 Acidimicrobiia bacterium
TCTCGATGTACTTGCGGAACTCGTCCAACGTGGTGGCGCCGATCATCCGCAGCTCACCGCGGGCCAGCAGCGGCTTGAGCATGTTGCCGGCGTCCATGGCGCCCTCGCCGGTGGCGCCTGCACCGACCACCGTGTGCATCTCGTCGATGAACGTGATGACCTCGCCGTTCGAGTCCTGGATCTCCTTGAGCACGGCCTTGAGCCGCTCCTCGAACTCACCCCGGTACTTGGCGCCGGCCACCATCGACGACAGATCGAGCGCGATGAGGCGCTTGTTGCGCAGGGTCTCGGGCACATCACCCTCGACGATTCGGCGGGCCAGCCCCTCGACGATCGCCGTCTTCCCGACCCCGGGCTCGCCGATGAGGACCGGGTTGTTCTTGGTTCGACGGGAGAGCACCTGGACCACCCGACGGATCTCCTCGTCCCGCCCGATGACCGGGTCGAGCTTGCCCTGGCGGGCCACCTCGGTCAGGTCACGGCCGTACTTCTCCAGGGCCTGGTATTGCCCTTCGGGATTCTGCGACGCGACCCGATGACTTCCCCGCACCTTGGCGAGGCCACCAAGCAGCTGCTCCTTGGTGAGGCCCACCTTGTCCACCATGGCGAGGAGCAGGTGCTCGGTGGAGAGGTAGTCGTCCGTGAGCTCCTGGCGGGCCTTGTCTGCCTCGTCCATCACCCGGGTCAGCTCACGGCTGAGGCGGGCCTCCGACCCGTAGGCGTGGGGCAGTCGGGCGAGATTCTCGTTGATGGTGTTGCGCAGCGTCGCCGCGTTCACGCCCAGCGCCTGCAGCACAGGGAGCACCACCCCCTCGGCCTGGCCCAGCAAGGCGACCAGCAGGTGGTCGGGCGTCACCTCCGGATGGCTGGACTGGCGCGCGTTCTCGAGCGCCGCCTGGACGGCCTCCTGAGTCTTGATGGTCCAGCGATTCGGATCGAGAGCCATATCCGATCTTCCTCCAGTTCGAGGTCGTCGCGACCCACCGACATCACGGCAGCCGCCTTCTTCCTGCCATAGAAGTGATGGTGACTGATAGAAGTTGATGGTGACTGACTCAACTTTCCTCTATCGGCGACTATTCCCACGAATGGTGCATCAGTCCTCAGCGACGATCGGGCAGCAGGAGCTACCCAGATAGTGCCGGGGCTCAAAGGGTGAAGACCTCGAACGACACGGCCAGCTCTTGCAGGGCCGATGCCCCCGATTGGCGGATCTGTTCTGTGAGGAAGGCGCGGCTGTCGAACTCCTGGCCGAGTCCCGACAAGTAGACCTCGTGCGCCTCCAGCGACGCCACCCCCGCCTCGAGGTGGCGCGGCTCGACCGACGCGTAGTGCGTTGGCGTGGAGGAGCCGAAAACCGCCAGCCAGCGGGTGCCACCCCAGGGCTCGAGGCCCTCGTTCAGCAGCTCCGGAAAGACCCACCGGTTCCCGGCATCTCGGCTGGCGTCCAAGGCGGCCAAGCCGACATTGCGGTGGTCGGCCTGGTTAGCCGGGCCTCCCGGCCCCGGTCCCCAGGTCACTGAGAAGTTGGCGGTGAGCACGAAGTCCGGACGATGGCGCCGGATGGCTCGGGCCAGGTCACGGCGAAGCGGCAGCCCGTAGCAGACCACCCCGTCCGGATGGTCCAGGAACTCGACGACATCCACACCGACGGCAGCCGCTGCGGCTCGCTCTTCGCGCTGGCGCACCCGTCGGCATTCGTCCGGTGACAGATGGTCGATACCGGCTTCACCCGAGGTAGCCAACACGTACACGACCGTGCGGCCCTCTTCCGTCCAGCGAGCGACGGCCACTGAGGCGCCGTACTCGAGATCGTCCGGGTGGGCGACCACGCACACTGCCCGTTGCCAGTCATCGGCAAATGGTTCAAGGGCCACATGGGCACCCTACGAGCCCGCTACGGTCCCGAGCCGATGGAGCCGATCGTTTCGCCCGACTGGTTGCACGCGCACCTCGCCGAGGTCGTCGTGGCCGACGTGCGCTGGTATCTCGACGGCCGCTCGGGGCACGACGCGTACGCTTCGGGCCACTTGCCGGGCGCCGCCTGGATCGACCTCGACAGCGTGCTGGCCGCACCGCCGACGATCGCTGGCGGCCGACACCCGCTGCCCACGCCGGAGCGCTTTGCCGACGGACTGCGCCGAGCCGGCATCGGGGATGGTGCCCTCGTCGTGGCGTACGACGATGCGGCTGGGATGGCGGCCGGTCGATTGGTGTGGCTGCTCAGGGCCTTGGGCGAGCAGGCGGCGCTGCTCGATGGCGGTCTGGAGGCATGGAACGGGCCGCTCGAGACGGGAGTGGTCGAACGTCCGGAGGCGACGTTCACCGCCAGGCCCTGGCCATCTGATGTGTTCGCCTCGGCCGACGACGTGGCTGCAGCCGTCGCCCGCGGATCGCTGGTGCTCGACGCGCGGGCGGCCGAGCGCTATCGGGGCGACACGGAGCCCCTCGACGCCCGAGCCGGCCATGTGCCCGGTGCGCTGAATGCGCCATTCGGGGGGAACCTCGATCCAACGACCAAGCGATTCCTGCCGACGGACCAGCTTCGCCGACGGTTCGCCAGCCTCGGCGTCACAGCCGACCGAGAGGTCGTCGTGTACTGCGGGTCGGGCGTGAGCGCTTGTCACAACCTCCTGGCGCTGGAAGCGGCGGGTTTCCATCCGGCCCGGGCACGGCTTTACCCGGGGTCGTGGTCGCAGTGGGCCGGCGACCCTTCCCGGCCGGTGGCCACCGGGAAGGAGCCGGAGTAACGAAGCGGCCGAGTCCTCGTTCCAGGACCAGGCCAGATGAGGGTCAGACAGTGCAGCGCGCTACCGTCGGCGCCATGGAGGGCATCGACGTCGCCGGGGTTACGACCTGGTACGAGAAGCATGTGTCCGGCGCCAAGCCGCCCCTGCACTTCGACCGGCTGCC
>JAXDQG010000368.1:0-4615 GCA_034667945.1 Acidimicrobiia bacterium
CGAACCTCGGCGAGACGGCCGGCGTGCTGCATGTCGACAACGTACAGCTGTAGCTGACGCCGGGACGGCGGCAGGGCAGTTCCTCGCGCCTCGGCCGACTCTGACGCCGGCAGGTGGGGGGCACTACGGTTCGACCTGTGCTGACCGATGACGAGATCCGGTCCGAGCTCGACCGTGTGCTGCAGCGCCGCACCGCGGAAACCAGGACCACGGCCATGGGCGCGGGAAGCGACGACCTCGAGTCGGGCCGCGCCCATCTCAGCGCCACGGGGCCGGGGGGCTGGGCGGTGCCGACATGGCCGCAGGGACTCGGTGGGCGGGGTTCGTCGCCGCAGGAGGCCCGAGCAATCCGTCGCATCATGCGCGAGTTCGCCGTGCCCGATCTGTACATCTACCAGGTCGGATTGGCCATGGTCGGCCCAACGCTGCTGACCCACGGTACCGACGAGCAGCAGCGTCGGTGGATGCCCGGAATCGCGGACGGCTCCGAGATCTGGTGCCAGATGTTCTCCGAGCCCGAGGCCGGCTCCGACCTGGCCAATGTGGCCATGCGGGCTGAGCGCGACGGCGACGAGTGGTGCCTGGATGGGCAGAAGGTCTGGACGAGCCGGGGCATGTGGGCCCGCTGGGCGCTGGTGCTGGCCCGGACGGACCCCGAAGTCCCCAAGCATGCTGGTCTCACCATGTTCGCGCTGCGGATGGACGACCCGGCCGTCGAGGTCCGTCCACTTGTGCAGATGAACGGCGACAAGCACTTCTCGGAGGTTTTCGTCAACAGCGCCCGCATACCGGACGACTGGCGCATCGGCGAGCTCGGGTCCGGCTGGAACGTCGCCGTCACCGTGCTTGCGCACGAGCGCGCCTCGGTCGGTGGCGGGGGCGGGGGCGGAGATGGTCAGAAGAAGTCCGCTCGGCCTGCCGTCCCCTCATGGCTGTCGCGAGTGGCGTCCACGGGCCGCCTCCATGATGCGGCCTGGCGTGAGCGGGCGATGAAGCTGCATTCGGCCGACCTGGCCGCCTCGTGGACAAACGCCAGAGCGGCCGCGGCGCAAACGCCCGGACCTGCGGGGTCGGGCGCCAAGCTGCGGGCCTCGCAGTCGTACCAGGGGCGGGCCTACCTCATTACGGACGCCCACGGCGCTGCGGGCATGTTGGACGACCACGAAGGCCAGATCGAGTTCCTCACGGCTCCGTCGATGTCGATTCGGGGTGGGACCGACGAGATCCAGCGAAACATCCTGGGCGAACGGGTGCTCAGCTTGCCGGCGGAGCCTCGCGTCGATCGAGACGTTCCCTGGAGCAAGGCCCGCCGCGGCGTGCTCTAGCGCTGCTTGGTCGGCGCCCTGTCGTCATTCGGGCAGCACGTCGTTCGTCCATCCGCCCTCGACGATCCCGTCGGCCTCGGTCCATATCGCCCAATCGATGACGTCCGAGGCGGCTATCACCAAAGGCCTGCCCACGCGGACCGAAGGGTCACGCACTGCGTCGTTGCCACTTGTGCCGTGAATCTGGTCCGGCGAATTCCATGAGTTGACGAATAACCACGGATACTCGTCGCCGCCCGGTACCGATAGGCGGAATTTCACGAGGAGACGCTGATCGAGACCCAGTTTCCGCTGCACGAAGCGGGTGCGCACATCGTCGATCGTCGACATGGCGGTCGCGATAGCTCGCTCCATGGCCTCACGTTGGCGAGATTGCCTTACCTCATCCGGGGACGACCCGAAGAGATCCTGACAAAGACGCGCGAAGAACTCGCCGGTCGAGGCGGGGAAATCCAGCGGCGGCAGGATCGAGAGGAACGTGTCCTCCGAAGGTTGCGACGGGTCGAGCTCGAGGCGAACAGACACCCGTGCGGCAGGCGATGCGTCGCTCCGTCCATAAGCCGCACTGACATCCTCGTGACTAAAGTCGAACAATTGCGGTAGTTGGACGAAGGCTGGCGGCTCATCTCGGCCAATTGCGTCGATCCACCAGTTCAAGAGCGCCTGCGCCAGGCCGCTCATGGCCCCGGCCATCTGCCCGCCGAGCTGTGGCGGGACGTTGGCCCCCTGCAATTCAGGAAGGCCGAAACGACCAAGACCTTTCGTGGTCAACCACAAGCCCTCCTGGCCCGCTGATTGCGGTATGAGGACCCACTGCGCGATCCGCATCTCGCCCCGGTCATCGGGGTAGGTGCGCTCCAGCTTCTCGCTACTTGTCAGTCTCGGCACGAAGGTGTCGATGATCGGAGCGTCGCACGCGACCGCAATGCCGGCGGCGATGATGCGCGCCACCCACTCATGAGCCGGCGGCCATCCGGGTGGGGACGCCAACTGCACGACGACCATGTGGGTTGCAGTGCTTGCGGACTCCACCTCCTCCGGGGCCGCGCCAAAGATACGGAAAAGGTCGTCCGGGAGGGCGGGAGCATCCGAAGCCCGGATGACCGAGATCTGGCAGACGGGAGTGTCAAGCAGCGGTTGGACGAGGTCTCTCAGATTGTCGTCGACGCTTGAAGCGAGATAGTGGCGCACGGCGGCAATGACATCTGACGGTGGGCGCGATGTCGGAACGACGTAGGTCGCGTAGACGGCTTCAGGGACGGGGAGGACGATGTCGTCGGCCACTCCCCCACCCTAGAGATCGGCTGCTGCACGACCGCAGAAAGCAGAGGGACAGAAGCCGTTCAGGGCGCCGGCCGTCGTATCAATCGCCCCACGGCACGAGTTGGCCGCGAATGGCGCCCACCGGCAGAGCCGAGGTGCTCAGCGTGAAGCTCACCTTCCCCTGCCGGATGAGGTCGATCAGCTCACTGACCGGACGGCCCGCCAGTGGGCCGAGCAGGTCGAGCTTGGTCACCGTGCCGAAGATGTCAGAAAAGCCGCAGTACCCCGGCGGTCGACCGGCGCCTTCACCGGGCGACTCCGGGGGCGGAGCCACCAACAATGACGGGCAGAGCGCATCGGAGGAGGCCGCGGCCGGCTGGATCAGTCCGGCACACGGGCTCGCCGCACCGGGCGGCACCGGCCCGAGACCGATGGGCTGCTCCACGATCGTGTAGCTCGCCACCTCGACACAGCCGCTCGACCCGGGCTGTCCGGGCACGTTGAGCTCGGCCACGGTTGCGCCGGGCTCGTCAGGAGAGCCGAGGCGCAGCTGCGCTTTGGAAGCATTCCGCAAGCCGAACACGCGAGCGGAGTACTGCAGCGTGGTGGCATCGTTGCCGATGCCGAACTCCGACCAGCTCCAGGCCGGGCTATCCGTGCCGGGCACCTGTTGGTTGCCCGAGGCATAGGCCGCGAAGCTGGGCCGAACCGGCGTCGAGGGCTCGGGATTGCCACGCGGGCCCGGCGGCCCCAGCGACAGCACACCGTAGCCATAGGTCGTGTCCGGTCGTGCGATCCCTGGAACCGGCGGAAGCCCGGCACGGGTCCGCAACTGCTCGACCAACTGCACGTTGCTAGCGGCCGGCAGCAGATCGTGCAGGAGCGCCAGCGCTCCGGCCACATGCGGAGCCGAGACCGACGTTCCGGCGTAGCCGCCCTCACACCAGTTTGCGGGCCCGAAGATGAAGCTGCTGGCAGCCGAGGGCGCCACGATCGTGATGCCAGGCCGCCCATCGAGGGTCGGACCGCGCGAGCTGTACGACCGCACGAGCTGCGTCACCGGGCACTCGGCGCCCACCGATACGACCCCGTCGACGGCGGCCGGCTCGGCCAGGCTCGACTCGCCGACCGGCGCCTCGAGCGAGCCGGCACCCACGAAGAACGCGTCCAGTCGGGGCGAACCGGTCCCGGTCGTGCGCTTCACAGACGCGTACAGCGTCACCGGCTGGTCGGACGGATTCGTGAGACCGATGGAGGCGGTGGGGGTCCCCCGAGATGCCAGATCGCTTGGATAGCAGGACGGTGCGTCGGTCGGTGTGAGGGCCAGGCACAGGGCGAAGTCGTCCACGGGCCCGTTCCACTCGTCCCACTTGAGGTACGCAGTGACCGGCGACTTCGGCGGAAGGGTGAACGCCATCTGGCTGCGGCCCGGCTGCCAATGATGCACGCCAACCCCTTCGTCGCTGTAAGGCCCGCCCCAGTGGAGCTGAGCCTCGTTGCCCGCGGAGTTGACCCACAGGATCCCCGCCCCAACTGCCTGGCGGACGCTGCTGTCGGGCGACAGCGGACCACCCTGCCCGTCGCCGCGTGCCGTGTTGTAGAAGCCGACCGACATGTTGACGATCTGGACGTGCTGGGCGATCAGACGGGGGACCGCCTGTGCCAATCCGGCGGCGTCGTTGATGCACACCCGCACCAGTTCGGCATCGGGCGCCACGTCATGGATGATCTCGGCGGTGGCCGTGCCGTGGTTGGTCTGTTCGAACCCGCCGGCGCAGAAGTCCATGTCGCTCTGTGGGTCGAAGGCCAGGGCAGGCACTCGACCTGCCGCCGCCGCGGCGGCCCAGCCGGCGAAACCGGTGTCGACGATGGCCAAGCGCGTGCCCTTGCCCGTGATGCCGACGGCGCGCCATTCCGGCACGCCGATGGCGATCGATCCCTCGCCGGTGGCCGCGGCGGAGCCGGCCGCGGCGGCCACCTCCGTCTCGGCGCTGTTGACAGCCAGCGCGGCCGCAGTGGCCGAGCGA
>JAXDQG010000369.1:0-6152 GCA_034667945.1 Acidimicrobiia bacterium
CATCCGCTGAAAGGAAGGCGCCTCATTGTCCTCGACCTGGCGGCGGTGACATTCCTCGACAGCGCCGGCATCCATGCGCTGGTTACGCTGCAAGGCTTGCTGCTTCGTCTCGAACTGCGGAATCCAACGCCAAGTGTGGCCTGCGTACTGAGGCTCGTCGGGTTGGACATTTGGTTGGTCCAGAACTAGCTGAGCCCGGGATGGCGTTCGGCTGGTCGCCGGTTGGTGGGTCGGCGGAGTGCAGCGTTGCCTTCCATGCTGCTCTTTCGTCGGTGGTGCCAGGAGCAGATGGCAGCGAGGTTGGAGGGTGAGTTGTCGTCGTTCGGGATGATGTGGTCGACCTCGCCGGCTGGATCCCAGCAGCGGGAGCCGTCAGGTTTGATGACCGTGCAGCGGTAGCTGTCCCGCTCCAGGATCTGGCGCCGGATGGTTTGCCATTGCGATGGCAGGCGTTGCTTGCGGGTGCTGCCTTCCCACGGCCGGGGGTTGGACTGGTGGTCGATCATGGGCGCAACCCTGTCTCTACGTGACACTCAAGGCAGCGGGTCAAAGGTCAGGGGCGGCCGTCGGCCTCTTCGTGAGTATGACCTTGGGCGCCTGCCGGGAACGGTGTCGCCGGCCGTTCGGATCGGCTTTAGACCGGAGGTTGATCCGAGCGACTGGACCATGTGCATGCACCGGCGTTGGGGATACCCAATCTCTCGGCGCTCATGGATCGGTCACTTCGCCATCTTGATGCACGATCACCCGGCGCAGCACCTCGACGGTGTCGTAGGGCAACACGGGCTCGATGGGCTCGGGTGAGGGTTGGCCGACAACCACTTCCCAAGGACTGCGCAAATCACCGGGGCCACCCGGGCTCCGTTCGCCGTGGCCGAGAAGTTGCGCAGGCAGTAGGCATCGCCACGTAGTCGCCGTGCTCGGCGGAGTGAAGGTGAGGGTGAGGCTCGAGCGACGCCCTATCACGTAGACAGCGGCTGGCGTCTGCAAGCCCGGAAGCCCGATTGTCAGCACCTCCTTCGGGAGATCAGAGATGAACGCACGTCGGGGTTGTCGCCCCGGCTAACTCCTGCGCCCGCCAACCGCTACTTGGTGGTCTGCGTCCTCGGGAGCTGGTCCGGGAGTCAGTCGCCCTCACCGGTGCTTGCCGGCAGTCACTTATAACGCCACCATATTGTCGTTATGACAACCGTCCAGGCACAGGGAGCGCAGGACACGCTGGACGGCTGACCGTGTCCACGGTGCACCGTTTCCCTGCGTGCGGCCTTCGCTGTTGAGCGCTCCAGCGACCTCCCGGATCGAGAGCCCGGTGGCACGAAGCTCGCCGACACGGCGGCGCAGTTCCTGAGAGAGCTGGACAGGCCGGCCGAGCCGGGCCCCAGCGGCCTTCTTGGCCGCAAGCGCCGTTCTCGTGCGCTCGACGATGATGCGGCGCTCCCACTCGGCCACTGCTCCAACCATGGTGGCGACGAGTCTGCCGCTGGCCGTCGTGGTGTCCACCTCGCTGTCGAGGGCGACGACACCGAATTTGCACCGCTCGGCTTGATCCAGGAGGTCGAGAAGATCTCGCACGGAGCGGCAAAGCCGATCGGATTTGGTGACGATGAGTACGTCAGCCTGCCGAGTGCACAGCAACTCCAACGCTTGGGCGAGCCCGGGACGCTTGTGTGGGGGAAGCGTGGCCGACACGCCTTCGTCGGCCAGGTCGGCTACGACGGTCCATCGCCGAGTAGCGATGGCGGCTTCAAGGGTGGTCCGCTGAGCTTCAAGCCCCAGGCCGCTGACGGCCTGTTCTTCGGTACTAACCCGGCGGTAGGTGACGGCCCGCATCCGTTGACTGTATCCCTATACGTCCATATAGCGATACAGACGCAGCAGAATGCTTTGCTCGGGCGTCACCGGTCCGGGGTCCTACACCTGCCTGGCGACCGCCCAGACGGTCGGCGCCGACGGCCGTGGCCGGTTGAAGCCAGTCTTGGCTGCCGTTGGCGCTCGGGGGCGTGCTCCAGGGCGTCGCTCACACAGACGACGGTTGCCCAACACCGCCGACAGCGGGCGACGGCGAGTTGGTCGGAGATGCCCGTGTTGTGGACCGCATGTGACGCTGCCTCGTCGGAGCGACCCTGGGCTCGATGCCACGCTCCGAGCCCGGCTGGCCTCCCAATATCCCGACTGACTGACGAGGCCATGCGGCACCGCCGGATCAGAACGTATGTTCGAGACATGTCCTCGACGCCAGGACACCCACAGCCCTCAACCGAGCTGTTCACCCGCCACGTGGCCGAGCTACTTCGCCACGGCGGCCCGCTCGACGGCCATGAGGTCGCCTCCGTGGAGGCACGCCGCACGCCGCAGTTCCGGTGGGCCGTCCACGTCGACTGCTCAGACGGAGCGGCCTACGTGGTGGACGGGTTCGTCAGGCTCCGGTAGGCCCGCTCCGCTCCCGTCAAAGGGGTCGATGATCGGAGGTGCCGCCCGCCCCTGACCGGTGGGACTCAGCGACCTCGCAGGTACCTTGCCCATCGGGAGGAGCCGACATGGCGGGAGCGATAGTCCTGGCCTGGATCGGATCGACCGTGGCGGGGTGGTGGATCGGCCGAACGAAAGGCCGTGAGCAACTCGGTGTGCTTCTCGGCCTGATCCTCGGGTTGCTCGGCGTGGTCGTGATCGCCCTCCTTCCGGACGCCTCGGTTCCGGAGAGGGCTTCGGCTCGGGCGACCTCACGCTATTGGGATCCACTTCCTGACGAGCCGCTGGACCGGCTCAAGGTCCAATGGGAGACGGGCCGGATCACGGAAATGGAGTATTTGCGTCGAGCCGAGCAGCTTCGACGGGAGCAGAAACCGTCCTGACGTGCTGACCCCACGTGGAGCGGTAGATGCTCGCCCCACGTGGCGCTACGTCAGCTCCCTGAAGAACCGCTCTGCGTCGGCGAACGTGTCCAGCACCGCCCGCCCGGCCACGTATTGGTCATACATCACATCTCGTCGCCGCTGCTCCTTCTTGCCAGGCGGCGGGAGGGTGGCAAAGCCCGCCCATCTCAGCGCCACGCCGGGGCCTCGCAGCGTGTCGCCGCTACCCAGGAGGGATCGCCCGACGGTGAACGGCCGGCTTCCTTCGATGAGTTCGGGCACGGCCAGCATGGTCTTCGGGTGTGTCACCAGACCACGGGCGTAGAGGATGCCTCCCACGACGGCACCCGTCGGATGGCTCCCCCTCTCCGCCCAGTAGACCTCGTCGGTGAGGCGGTGCCTCTGCTCGTTCTCCATCACGTAGAGGTGCTGGATCGCCCCAGCGAAGGCCGTCGGCCGCCCGTAGTCGCCCTCCTCGATCCAGCGCTGAAGGCGGGCTACTTCCTCAGCGAACGCCTGTTGGTGCACGGTGTCAGGCCACGGCATCGGCCAAGTATGTCGACGGGCTCACCGCCCCCGAGGACACGTGCCCGGCGTGGACGAGAGCGTAGGAGCCCGCAAACCCCTCGGATGGCCTTCGTGCCGGGTGGGGCCGCCCTCGTGCGGCCTCGGGGAAGGGACGACAAGGTGGGATTCTCTGTTCGCAGGGCTAAGAAGGTTGGACCGTTCCGGTTCACAGCGAGCAAGTCCGGCATCGGCGTTTCGGTGGGCGGGAAGTACGGCCGGGTGAGCAGAGGGGCGAAGGGCCGTGTCACTACGACCGTCCGAGCGCCCGGCACGGGAGTCTCCTGGAGCGACTCGAAGTCGCCGAAGTCGAAGGCCCGAACGGTCAAGCGGACCGCATCGCAGAAGGTCAAGGCCGTGCCGACGCCCGAGGTGGAGACTCGGGACGAGGTGCTCTCGCCGCCCACGCTCCCCGTGGCGTCACCTCTGCCACCGCAAGGGTGGTACGCCGACCCGGACGGGATCTACCGCTTCCGCTGGTGGGACGGCGCCCGCTGGACGGAACACACCGCCTGACCGGCCGACCCCTTTCTCCGTGAAAGCGACAATCGCCGCCCTCCTTCTTGGCGCCTCGGCCTTGGCGGGATGCGGGTCGACCACTGACCGGGGGGCCACCGAGGCCACCTCCACCACCCAGGTGTCAACGACCGCCACGGCCGAGCGGGCAACGACCTCCACGGCCGTCCCGGCAACGACCACGACATGGACAACCACGACCGCCGCCGCATCCAAGGCGGGGAGCCTCAACCGGGACTCCGTGGCGGCCATCGTGGCGGCCGTGGACAAAGCCTGTGCTCTGGCGGCCCGGGGAGACGGCAAGGCCGCCACGGACGTGGGGTTCCAGGCGCTGGCCGAGTTCTCCAGGCTGTACTCGCCCACGCCGAGCGTCCAGGCCTACTGGACCGATATGTTCATCGCCCAGGCCGAGGACACCTGCCCGGGCCGCTCCCGAGTGTTCACGGGGTAGGCGACGGTCAGACGTGGAGGAGCGGGGCCTCCATTGAACAGCCAGCCGATCCGGTGGCCCGGGTGCCGCGACACGATCAGAGCCCCGGCCCCGGCCAGCGTGACGGCGTGGACGGCGTAGAGCATGGTGTCCCATGCGGGCTCCAACCCCCACGACAGCGCGACCGCAACCACCTCCACCGCCAGCGTCGCCGCAAGGAGCACCGCCGGCCACCTACCTAGCTGCAGGCGCCGCACCGCAGTGATTGTCCCAACCTCGGTCGAGGGCAGCAATCGTGCTGACGCGCAACCACGGTACGCGCTGGCGCGTACCGGAGATTCCGTCCCTGCCCTGATGACCCTCCCCGTTGCGGTGCGTACAACGGGACCGCCCGATTGGATCGACCACAGGAGGCTCCCATGGTCCACACCCGCAACGCCCAGGCCCGTCCCAAGAGCCGGGCGACCGCCGCCTTCATCGGCGCCGGGGCAGCCACCGCCCTTGCCGGTGCGGTGCTCGCCTTCGGCCTCCAGCCTGCCACTGATCTCTCCGACGACATGTGGCGCTACCCCTGGTCCAGTAGCGGCGCCTTCATCGCGTTCTCGGTCTTCAGCGCGGTGCTCCACGGACTGGTCATCGCCGGCCTCGTCGCCTTCGGACGCAGCGGCGCAGCCGGACGATCCCGAGCGGCAACCAGCGGCGTGGCTCTCGCCGTCGCCGGGACGGCGCTGCTGTTCGTGGGCGAGCTGGCGTCCATCCCCATCCGCGCCGCTCAGGTCGACGACACCAGTGCCGGGATCGTCGGCGCCATCTTCGGCCTCGCCAGCGTCGCGTCGACCATCGGGTTCCTCGTCCTCGGGTGGGCGACGCTGCGGGCCGGCGTGTGGCACGCCCGTCGCCGAGACCGCGCTCGCCGCCGGCATCTGGCTCGTCGTTCTCACGCCCGTCGCCGAGACCGCGCCGACGCTGCTGCACGGCGGGGTCGGCGTCTACGGTCTCTGCCTGATTGCCATGGCCATCGCCCTTCGCACCGAGCCCACGGTCGCCCTCTACTCCGATCCCGCGGCCGCAGGCGTCCCAGGCGTCGAGCCACAGCTGGAACGCGCATGAGCGCGAGCGTGCGTCGAGATGATCACCGTCGGGGCGAGCCGTTCCGACTCACGGCAGCGTGAGGAGCGGCTGATGCGCTGGTGCGACAACGGTGGCCGGCGGTGACGGCAGCCGTAGAGCTGTCCGGGCTCACCAAGACTTTCGGGAGCGTTCGCGCCGTCGACGACGTCAACGCGGTGATCGCGGCCGGGAACGTGACGGCGTTCCTTGGGCCCAACGGTGCCGGTAAGACGACCACCCTGCGGATGTTGCTCGGGCTCGTCGCGCCGACCAGTGGCCACGCGACCTTCGGCGGCAGGCGGTACGACGAGCTGCCTGACCCGCTCCGTCACGTCGGTGCGGTGCTCGAGGCCTCGGGCTACCACCCCGATCGCACCGCGCTCGGCCATCTGCGCGTGCTCGCAACCGCGGCGAGGCTGGCCAAGGAAGCGCCCATGCGTGTCCTGGCCGATACCGGACTCGCAGAGGACGCGCAAAGGAGGGTCGGCGAGTTCTCCCTCGGGATGCGGCAGCGTCTCGGTCTCGCGGCGGCGATGCTCGGAGACCCGGCAGTCCTCGTCCTGGACGAGCCGACGAATGGTCTCGACCCGCAGGGCGTTCGGTGGTTGCGCGGGTACGTTCGCCAGCTCGCGGACGAAGGGCGCACCGTGCTCGTCTCCAGCCACGCACTGAGCGAGGTC
>JAXDQG010000370.1:0-4731 GCA_034667945.1 Acidimicrobiia bacterium
AGTCCGGGGGGCAGTTCTGCACCGCGCTGTACGGCGTCGTGTGTCGGGACGCGAACGGGTCGATCACCTTCCGTTTCGTCCTCGGTGGCCAGCCCGCCCCGCTCTACCTGCCCGCGGCGGGCGAGCCGCAGCTCGTGGGGCGCTATGGCACCCTGCTCGGCACCGGGGTGCGCCCCCGGGTGCACGAGACGGTCGTGCGACTGCAGCCCGGCGACCAGCTGATCCTTTACACCGACGGAGTGTCGGACGTGGCCGGGCCGACCCATCTCGACGAGGCCCAGCTCTTGGCGCTGGCCCACCGGCACTTGGCCGCCAGCGCGGGGGCGACCGCCGGACAGCTCGAGACCGCCGTGCAACAGCACCACTCCTCGGCGCGGTCGGTGGATGACGCCGCGCTCCTGGTCCTGCGCGTCCTGCCCTTGCCCGAGCGGACCCAATCCGAGGAGCCGAGCGGCGACGGGCGCACGCTCGACGCCTGGTCGTCCAGCCCCCTCCGCCCGGGCGCTGGCTGACCGCGCAGCGTCGCGCCCCCCAGACCACCCACCGCAACCACCGGCAACCGCGGCCGCAGCTACAGGTAGGGTCCGCTCGTGCGCGCCCCAGAACGGATCCCCTACAAGTGGATCGTCGCCACCGTCTACGTGTTCGGGCTGTTCATCGACATCCTCGACACGACGATCGTCAACGTGGCGCTGCCGACGCTGGCCCGTGAATTCCACGCCGATACCCACCTCATCGAGTGGGTGGTGCTGGGTTACCTGCTCAGCCTGGCGGTCTGGATCCCGGCCTCCGGATGGATCGGCGACAAGTTCGGCACGAAGAAGACCTTCCTCGCCGCACTGGGGATGTTCGTGGCCGCTTCGATGCTCTGCGGGCTGTCGCAGAACCTGGGCCAGCTCATTGCCTTCCGGGTCATCCAAGGCGTTGGCGGCGGGATGCTCAACCCCGTAGGCGTCACCATGCTGTTCCGGGCATTTCCACCCGACGAGCGGGCCAAGGCGTCAGCGGTCCTGATCGTTCCCACGGTGCTGGCGCCCGCGGCCGGGCCCCTCATCGGCGGCCTGCTCGTCGATCACGCCTCCTGGCGCTGGATCTTCTACGTGAACCTTCCCGTCGGGATCGTGGCCTTCGTCATCGGTGCCCTCTTCCTTCGCGAGCACCGAGAGGAACGTGCCGGGGGCTTCGACGTGGGCGGATTCGTCCTCTCCGCGCTCGGTCTCGTGCTGGTGCTGTACGCCCTGTCGCAGGGCCCGACGCAGGGATGGACATCGATCGAGGTCGTCGGCACTGCAATTGGCGGGCTCGTCTGCTTCGGCCTGCTGGTGTTGGTCGAACGCCGACCCGAGCCGATGTTGGCGCTGCGTCTCTTCCGCGACCGCATGTTCCGCAACGCCAATCTGGCCTCGCTGTTCTCCTTCGGCAGCCTCTTCGGCCTGATCTTCGTCATGCCGCTGTTCCTCCAGCAGCTGCGAGGGCTCTCCGCCTTCCAGTCGGGGCTCACCACCGCCCCGCAGGCCATCGGCGTCATCGCCTCCAGCCAGTTCGCCGGCCGGCTCTACCCGATCATCGGGCCCCGCCGGTTGGTGGCCGGCGGCCTCATCTTCGTGGCCATCACCCAGCTGGCGCTCCAGTGGGTGAGCCTGGACACAAGCCTGTGGTGGGTGGGCCTCATCTTGTTCACCCGCGGTGTCGGCTCGGCGTTCTCCTTCGTCCCGCTCCAAGCGGCGACCTTTGCCACCATCCGTCCGCAGGACACCGGGCGAGCCTCTGCGCTGTACAACACCCAGCGTCAGGTGGCGGCAGCGCTCGGCACCGCGTTGTTCGCCACGACCCTCATCTCCCGTACCAACCATCGCGTCGCCGCCGTGGCGCCGTCGGCGGGACCGGCGGGGGTCACCCACGCCCGGCTGCTCGGGTTCCACGATGCCTTTCTGGTCGCCTCGGTGATGGCCCTGCTGGCGGCACTCGCGGCTCTGCTCATCCACGACGAAGACGCGGCGGAGACGATGCGGAGCCGGGCCAAGGCCCCGGAGCGGACAAAGATGGGCCAAACAGATGCAGCAAAGCCGGACAGCCCGCCTGCCGCGGACCCAGTCGGGCCTTCTGCCAACCCACCGGAAGCCGAGTCCACCCACTGAGAAGGCTGGCGGACGATGGGCGCTTGATCGACGATCGAGCAGACCGATTCCGTTCATGTGCAACCATTCCGGCTGTGACCAACCCTCCATCCGAGGTCATGCAGCTGTGGACCGCGTTTCTCCGGGCCCATCGGGCGCTCACGGCTGCGCTCGAGGCCGAGTTGCGGGTTGCTGCCGACATGGCCCTCGACGAGTACGACGTGCTCACGCAGGTACGACAGCGCGGGGCGATGCGCATGTCGGAGCTGGCCGACCTGGTGCTCATCAGCCGACCGAGCACGACGCGGGTCGTCGACCGCCTGGTACAGCGCGGCTGGTTGCGCCGAGCGCAGGACGAGATAGACCGCCGGGTGGTCCTCGTGAAGCTCACCCCGGCGGGGCAACGCGCCCAGGTCGTAGCCGAGCAGAGGCACCTCGCAGGAGTGAACCTGTGGGTGGGGAAGCCACTGGCCGACCACGACGTAGGGGCCCTACGACAAGCCCTGGAGGCACTGGCCCCGAGCGTGTGCAGCGGCAACGACCGGAGCGCGCCTTAGACAGTCAGCGTCGGTTGCACCCACCAAGCGGGCTTGACCTCCGTCCAGCCCGTCAGGTCCCCTGACCGACAAAGGTCAAGGCGTTCTGCCCCATGATCAGATCCGCATCGGCGCCTCTGAGCAATCCCTGCTCCACCGCCTCGGCCAGCGGTTGTCGGGGATCGTGCATCGACAGGGGAATGAACGGATAGTCGCTCCCCAGCACCACGTGCTGGGCGCCGTAGCGGGCCACAAGCAGCGGCAGGTGCAGGGAATCGAACACCAGGCAGTCGGCCCACAATCGGCGCACGTCTTCGTCGAGTTGATCCCGTTCCCGGCCCCGCAGCAAGCGCAACCTCGGATGGGTCCACGGGAACGACCCGCCTCCGTGCGACAGGCAGACCCGCAGATCGGGCAGCTCACGTAGGACGCCGCCGTAGACCAGCGCGGTGGCCGCCAGCGACGAGTCGGCGTGCATACCGAGGGCGAAATCGATGAGCGGAGAAGAGCAGCGAAGCACTCCGCTGCCGTCGATGGGGTGGATGAACAGCGGCACCCCCAGCTCGCAGGCCGCCCGGAAGAAGGGCCGCAGTGACGGGTCGTCGAGCTCGCGGCCGGCCACCACCGTGCCAATCTCGATGCCCGACAGCCCGAGCTCGCCGCAGGCGCGTCGCAGCTCGGATACTGCCAGGTCGGGCGCTTGCAGGGCGACGGTTCCCAGGCCCAACAGTCGGCCGCCCGAGCCATCGACCGCAGCCGCGATGGCGTCGTTCTGGGCCCGGGCGAACCGGTCAGCCTCTCTGGCGTCTGCCCAGTAGGTGATGGCCACCGGAATCGGCGACACGACCTGCACGTCGATGCCGTGACGGTCCATGTCGGTGATGCGGGCGCCGGCGTCCCAGAACGGCCTCCTCACCACCCGGAAGACCTCGGCCCCCCGGCGTACCTCCCCCACCTCGGAGCCATCGGTATCGGGCACAACTCGGGGCCAGCGGGGATCGCCGGTCTCCGATGCCATGTCGGGGAGCTGGCTGGAAAGCACGTGGGTATGGAGGTCGACGACTAGGGGACGACCCTGTACCGCCGGTGGAACCGGCTCGCCCGATGCAGTCATCGGCGATTCATTTCCCCTCGGCGGTCGTCCGGCGGGACGCCCATCTCAGGAAGCTATCAGCCGTCACGCAGGGGCCCGCCAAGATGTCCAGCTAGAGGGGCAAAATCTCTCTCTCAGTGGTCAGAACGCCACTTGCTGCGCCTAGCGTGGAGTGGTCCCGAAGACGACGGAGCCCAAGCGGAGAGGGGCCGCTTCCGGACGCGCTCTCGGACCAGGAGGACAACGGGTGAACGCAGCCGAGGGAAGATCCAGCCCGCGCCTGCAACGGTGGTTACCGGTCGCCGTGCTGGCAGTTTTGATGATCGTAACCGTGGCCACCGCCGTCACGGCCCGCCGCGTCGTGGATGACCAAGAGGAGCGCCTGCTCGGGCAGCGGGTGGACGCGGTGTCGGCCCTGCTGTCCAACTCGTTTGACACCATCGGATCGTCACTGCGCGTGCTCGGGGCAGTCGGCGCATCGTCAGATCAGTCCTCCACCCAGGTCTTCGGGGACAGCGCCACGACGTTGCTCCAGCGGAACACCATGGCGGTGGGCGTCGCCGCCGAACGCGACGGCGGCTTCTCCGTGGTGAAGGTCGTGGGGAAGGGCCCGGCGGCCGGAGAGCCGCTGACCCCCGAGCGCGCCGCCGCGGTCTCCCGCGCGCTGGGATCCGGCCAGATGGCCTCCGCTCTCGTGCACGACGGGGATGGCAGCCGACTCCTCATCGCGGTGCCTGTGCCGGCCAGTCGGGTAGTCGCCTTCCAGGAGTCGGTCGTCGACCCGACCAAGCCGGCGCCATCGAATCCGAAGTCGCCGTTTCGCGAGGTGAGAGCCTCGCTGTACGCCTCACCTACCGCGGATCCAGCCACGCTGGTCGTCAAGACGGAAGAGGATGCCCACCTGACCGGCAACGTGCGGGCCATCCCGTTCAAGGTCGGCATGGATGACTGGCTGCTCGAGATCGGCCCGCGAGACCCACTGGTC
>JAXDQG010000371.1:0-9166 GCA_034667945.1 Acidimicrobiia bacterium
CATCAACTACCTGATCGAGACCAGGGCCATCGAAGCTGTACTCCGGGTCAAGGCCGAGCTCGCCGACCTTGTCGATGTCCAGATCGTGGGTCTTGCCGGCCGGCCCACCTCGGGAGACGACGACGGCGCCCTCAACCGGGCCATGCTCGAGAAGGCCATCGAGCTGGGCATCGACGTCGTCGGCGCGGCCCCTCACATCGATCCGGACCCGGCGTGGGTCATCGACTATTGCCTCCGCTTGGCCGCCGGCGCGCACCTGCCGGTCGACCTGCATGTCGATGAGAACCTCGACCCGAACTCGCACGATCTCGACATGCTGGCCCGGGGCGTCCTCGATCTCGGATTCGCCTACGGCGCCACCGCCAGCCACTGCGTAGCCCTCGGCATCAAAGACGAGCAGGCCCAGCGCAAGACCGCGATGGCCACGGCTGAAGCCGATGTCTCGGTGGTGACACTCCCGCAGACCAACCTCTTCCTGCAGGCACGCGGCCAGCGTTGCTCGCCCCCTCGGGGCCTCACAGCCATCGCCGGCCTCCTCGAGGCGGGGGTCAACGTGGCCGGTGGCGCCGACAACCTGCAGGATCCGTTCAACACGGTTGGTCGGGGTGACCCGCTCGAGACGGCGGCACTGCTTGTCATGGCAGCCCACCTCGATGTCGAACAGGCCTATCACCTGGTTTCCAACGCCTCGCGTCGTGCGATGGGGCTACCGCAGGTCGACTTCCAGCCCGGCGACCCGGCCGAGTTGCTGGCCGTGCGGGGTCGCACCCTGCGCGAAGTGGTCGCCTTCGCTCCCCAGGACCGCCTGGTCTTCCATCGCGGCTGCTTGGTCGCCCGCTCGACCACGTCGATCGAGATCACACCGCCGGCCTGACCTCCACAGCTGGCTCAGCGGCCGAAGTCGAATCGGCGCACCTCGGCAAGTTGTTCGCCTAGGCGGGCCACACAGGTCTCGAATTGCTGCTTGCCGAGCTCGGCGGTTGCCAGGGTGGGGTCGCCGATGTGGCCGTTGGGGCCGAAGTCGTTCGACAGCCAGCCGAACGTGACCGCACCACCGAACCGGACGTGCTGATTGGACGCCAGGCGCTCGGGCACGTTGCGGGTGGCCGCCGCCATGTCGACGAGGTCGGGCCGAAGGTGCAGGACCAGCGAGGTCTCGCTCAGTCCTCCGTGAATGCCCATGCCCAGCTCATCGGCGGTGGACGAGCCGCCCTGGTCAGGCGGCACCGAGGGATGGGCGAGGAAGGTCGTGAGCCCGTGGTGCAGGCGCAGCTCGCGACAGGCGACGTTCAGCAGTGAGGAATTGCCGCCGTGCCCGTTGAGGAACACGAGTTTGCTCGTGGGCAGCCCGTTGAGCGAGCGGCCGAGATCATCGAGCACGGCTAGCAGGGTGGTCGGGCTCAGCCAGATCGACCCGGGAGCCCAGGCGTGCTCGTTCGACTTCGTGTACGCCAGTGGCGGTAGCACGTAGAGATCAAGCGCCTCACCCACCTCGTCGACCACTGCGGATGACACCGAGTCGGCAATGAGCAGGTCGGTGACAAGCGGGAGATGAGGCCCGTGCTGCTCGACCGCGCCGACCGGCTGGATAAGGATCGATTCCGGCCGAAGTCGGTCGGCGATCTGCGAGTGGCGCAGCTCGGCGAAGCGTCGGTTCATACGCGCACGCTACCGGCGCCCGTCTGCCGCTGAGCAGCCCGAGCGTCCACCGATCGGCGGTGCACCCACCTGATGGGCAAAGCGCCCGCCAGATGAGCGCCCGCCTGATGGCCGGGGCGGCGGCAGCTCGGTCCACTCAGAGGTAGCGGCCGCAGTGCGGCCAAGGCGAGCTGCCCGCCTCGGCGTAGAGCGCCCGGGCGAGTGCGTCCTGACCCTCGGGGCTGACCGCGGCCGGATCAGCGCCGACCAGCTCCGGATACCAACGGGAGGCCACCGCATCCCAGGTGCCTTGACCGAACTGGTACGCGCCGCGATAGGCACCGCCAGCTGAGATCGATCCGTAGTTGTCCGACGACTCGCACAGTCGGAGCAGGTACAGGCCCTCGGCCGCGGGCGTGGTCAAGGTCAGCGCCGGCGCAGAGGGTTGCGCTGGGGCTGCCTCGGCGGCGAGGGCCCCCGTCTGCGCTGAGGTTGCCGCCGCCGCCGGTTGTGCGGGCGCGGCTTCGGGGGAGAGCGCAGGTGTCGGGACTGGGGCAGTAGAGCCTTCCGAACTCGACGCCGCGGCCACCGCGAGGGCCGGTGCGGCCGTCGCAGCGAGCGGAGTTGCAGATGCGGAGCTTTCCGCCAGCTTGGGCGCGTGGGCAATGAGGGGCACGGGCGAAACGCCGGTCGGAGTCGGATAGATGACGACGGGTGGCGGTGTCGCCGCATGCCGTTGCGCAAGGGGCAGGAGTTCCATTCCCATATGCGAAATGAGCGGCTGATGTGCGTGAGCGCCGATCAGGAACACCAGGGTGCTGATGGTGGCGCACAGCGCTACCGCAAACCGTCTTGGCAAGAAGATCCTCCCTCACGACCCCGCCGACCTTTTGCGGCTCACGCAGAGCCGGCATGACGCGATGTCGTGTGACCGCGACGGTTGGGGGGTGGGCGAGTGCAGCTTGGCTGGCAGATTTGTCGCGAACAGTGTTCGCTTGAGCACTCGCCGTACGGACTTGGTACGCCGGTCAGTATCGCGGTCGGCGTAACACGAACGCAACGTTTCCCGTCCCCACTACCCCCGCTAGGGGACGGTGCAAACGCTGTTTCACGTCTGCTCGAGGGCCGGAGCTCCCGTTGGAGATGCGCCGGTCGGCCGGGCGGGACTCGATCCCGCCCTGGTCGACCTGCCGCGGAGAGGGTGGGATTTGAACCCACGGTGAGGTTGACCCCCACAACGCCTTAGCAGGGCGCCCCGTTCGGCCGCTCCGGCACCTCTCCGAGTTCGCAGTGCCATGATGGTACACGCGGCACGCGCCGACCACCTCCGAGTAGGGCGAATGGCTGCATTTGCCAGGGGCCGGGCAGCTGTTGCCGCGTCGGTTGGCTTTGGCACGGCCTGGGCCCACGCAGCAATGGCTCGTTTGCCGACCCGTCTAACGAGGATCAGACCAGGTGTAAGCCCATGAGGTATTCCGAGCAGCTTCTCCGTGGAAGGCGTACCGTACCGTCCACCTCCACCTGACAGGAGCGGCAGCGATGAGCGAGTCGGGTCCTTTCATGCGAGTAGGCGCGACCCAGGTGGCGTCGAGCCTGGCCTCGCAAGCGCATGGAGCCTTGGCGGCTGAAGGATGCGGTGATCAGGACATCGAGGCGTGGAGCCGGGCGTTCCTCGCCGAGTGCGACGAAGGCACGGTGCAGGACTTCCTGCGGTGGGTCCACGACCGGGGCCTCTCCCCGTGCCCGCCGACATCGGAGCCTTCCACCGGCGTCATGATGGCCGGCTCGGCTGGTCCCAGCGGCCTCTGATAACCACCGCCACATCGAGCCCGGCCAGCGGCCGGAAAATTGGTGTTATCCACACCCTCCCACGGGGTAGATCGCGGTGGAGCGTCGTCGTCGGCCATCACGTGGCACTACGACGCGATCGCGAGATGTGTTCACCCAAGGCGGGCTGCATACATCGGTGAGGTGTCGTCGGAGTCGGTCCGGCGCGCATGACCGTGGGAGAGGCGGATGCGACGAATGGCACTCGGCGGCCTGATGGCTGTCCTCTTGGTCGTCGGCGCGCAAACCTTTCTGGGCGGCCTCATCAGCCCTGCTTCGGCAGACGCTGCTGCGCCGGCAGCCGCACCAGTGGCTCCTGTCACCGACTATTCCAACTATCCGGGGGCTCTCCCGGCGGGTTGTGCAGGCGGGGCGACAGCGTTGGGCGATGTCCACTTCGACGACGGGCACGGCGGTTCCTCCGCCGACCTGACCGAGTTGACCCTGCGGGCCGGTGGTCTACTGACGATGTCCTGGTCGGCAGTGTCCAGCGGCTGTGGCGATGCCAGCGGCCAGCCGGCCGTACCCGTTTCCTTGGCGGCCCACCAGACCAAATCCCCCCAGTTCGATTCGACCCTCGACCAACCGTTGTTGTCCGGATGGGCCTCGTGCGGCGGAGGCGGGATGCCGTGTGCCCAAGAAAATGGCCGCTACCGCCTGCAGTTGGTCGTGCCCATGCCGGCTTCCACCTGTGCGGCGCAGATCGATGCCGTTCTGGGCCTGCCGCTGGACCTCGTCGGTCCGAAGGGGAGCTACTACTCGGCCGCGCTGCGTGCCGACAACCGTCCCAGCATGTTGGTCTCGTACGGGTTCGCGCAGGCCGACCACTGCGCGGCCGGGGTCTCGCCCGAAAATTCGACCCAACCCGGTGCATCACCCACCACGTCGTCGACCACGGCCCCGCCGCCGACTGCTACCTCGCCGCCGGCGACCGCCGTGACTTCGACGCCAGGGGCACCGGCCGCCGGTGTCTCGCCCGACACCGATTCGGGGGCCTTGCCGAACACAGCCGCAGCCGCGCCTGCGATCGGTCCGGTCGCGCCGCAACCTGGCCCGGCGGCATCCCAGCCGTCCGTTACGTCGACGCCGACGCCCACGGCGCCGACGACCACCACGACCACGGCGCCGACGACAACCACCACTACTGCAGCCAACCAGGACGTGCAGGTCCGAGGGATCACGGCGACTCAACCGGCAACTTTGCCGGCCACGGGGCGACCGATCGCTCCGCTTACGCTCCTGGCGGCGCTGTTGCTGGTCGTGGGCTTGTTGGTTCGGGTGGGAGGAGCCCGGCTCGGTGGGGACGGGGTGCGCAAAACCGAAGTTCTGTCCCGGTCCTGACCTGCGGTTGACACTTTTGCAAACCGGGGATGAGACCCAACAATGACCCAGGTCTGGCGAGTTCTCGACAACGCTGCGTGCCCCAACCTCGCCGCCTACCGAGCTTCCGGTGGCGGAAGTGGTCTGGAGGCTGCGACCAAGCTCGGGCCGCAGGCCGTCATCGAGGAGGTGCTGGCCTCGGGATTGCGTGGCCGGGGAGGAGCAGGATTTCCTACCGGGCGGAAGTGGACCACCGTTGAGGCCGCGGCAACGCCTCGTGAGCCGACGACCGTGGTGGTCAACGCGGCCGAGGGTGAACCCGGCACCTTCAAGGACCGCGCCCTGCTTCGGCGCAACCCGTTCAAGGTGCTGGAGGGCGCGCTGATCGCGGCTCGGGCCGTTGGGGCGACTCGTGTGGTCGTCGGCGTCAAGGCTTCCGCCGGACGGGAGTACCGCCGGCTTCGCCGGGCGATGACCGAGCTGCGCGCCGCCGGGTGGGCCGATGGGATCGACCTTCGGCTGGTGGCCGGGCCCGACGCCTACCTCTTCGGCGAGGAGACGGCGCTGCTGGAGGTGATCGAAGGGCGCCAGCCACTGCCCCGGGTCACGCCTCCGTACCGCCGAGGTGTCGAGGACGACGAGACGAATTCGGCCGCTGGGGTCGAGCTGGCCGTCCCCGGCGGAGGGGACGAGGCACCTGCCCTGGTCGACAACGTCGAGACCCTGGCGAATGTGCCGGGGATCATCGCCCAGGGAGCGGACTGGTTCCGAACCATGGGCACCGAGAGCTCGCCGGGCACGATCATCTGCACGCTGGTGGGCGACACCGCTCGACACGGGGTCGCGGAGTTCGTCATGGGGACGCCCGTCGCCGAGATGATCGAACGGATCGGGCAGGGCGCCCGACCGGGGCGGCGCCTCGAGTCCCTGTTGCCCGGGGCTGCCGGGCCGCTGTTGCCAGCGCACCTCTTCGAGACCCCGCTCACCTACGAACATCTCGACGCCGTGGGCAGCTCGCTGGGTTCGGCCGGCTTCACTGCCTTCGACGACCAGGTCGACCCGGTGGCCATCGCCCATGGGGTCGCCCGCTTTCTGGCGGTGGAATCGTGTGGACAGTGCGAGCCATGCAAGCGTGACGGCCTGGCGCTGAGCGAGCTGCTGGACGCCATCCGCCGCAACGAGGCCACGATGCAGGACGTCCGCGCGGTGGGCGATCGCCTCTCGACCGTCAGCGACGGCGCCCGGTGCTTCCTGGCGTTCCAGCAGGAACGGGTCATCGGGAGCGTGCTCCGCCTCTTCCCTGATCAGCTGGCCGCGCACGCCGAAGGACGCGTGGCCCCCTCCAAGCCGATGCTCATCACTCCGCTGGTGGACCTGGTCGGTGGCCAGGCCGTCTACGACGAGCGGCATCGGCGAAAGCAGCCGGACTGGTCCTACGACGCCGTCGATTCAGGTGCCTGGCCGGCTGCTCGGTTGGGGGGTACGCCAGTGTCCGTCACGCCGCCGTCTCCGACGGGGACAGACGACAGCGGTTCGACCGATGGCAGCGCCGATCGGGCGATTGCGTCCGACGCAACGGCGCCGGACGCCACCGGCGGACGTGGTCTCGCACCCGTGGCCGCCTCCTACGCCCGAATCCGCCGCTTGCTGGAGGCCGTCGCCAGCGATCCGTCTTCCGCCGAGAGAAGCGAGGGATCGCACAACGGCAGCTCGGCCGAAGCGTGGGAAGAGCTCGACCACGACGTCCGTGAGCACTACGACGCCAGCCGGCGGATCCTGCTGCCGATGCTGCGACGGGTTGGCGGGGAGGCCGGCGAGCGCACCGCTGACGACGCCGAAGCGAACGAAGAGCAGGCCGTGCGGCTGGTGGAGCGCTTGGCCGGCCCGCACTCGTCGCGGGACGACGGCTCTCGCGAGGACCGGATCGTCGAGCTGCGGAGACTGCTCGAGGAGGAAGAGTCCAGCGTGGTGCCCCTGCTCGAGGCGAACATGGACCCCGGCGACCTGGACCGGTTGGGACTTGCCTTCGTGGAGGGTCTTTACTCAACGGTCACCGAGGCCGAGTTGGAGGAGGAGCGGGTCCGGACGGGGTGAAAACCGCCGTGATCGGCCCGCCCCGGCTCACCCGGTCGGGCATGGGACTTCACCCGGTGCGATCCTGGTGGGGATGCGAGAGGACGAGCTGGACCGGCGCCGGAGGACCCGACTGCGCGACGAGCTGCTCGATGCCCACGTCCGTCTCGATTTCGGCGGCGAGGACGGTGCACGGCTGATCGAAGAAATCGACTACGCCCGCTACCCGCCCCGGCACGAGCGGAGCTTCCCTCGTTACGGCGCCATCGTTCTGGCCGGGCCTCCGCCGCCGGAGCCGGTGTCTGAGTTGCTGCCCGGGGCGGTCATCTTTCCGGGCGGCAACTGCTCGGTGAGCGACCTCCGGCGCCTCGCGGATGGTCAGCAGTCGTTCCTCTTGCGATCGGGGAGTCGATCGGACCTGGTGCTCTTGCCGTCACCTTCCAACCGCGAGGTCGACCTGGTCCGCGTGCGCCGGCGGCTTGGCCCGGCCGCCAGAGTCGTGCAGCGAGGGCCAGAGGGAACCGTCCGCCTCTTGGGTGGTTCGGCCATCACGGTGTGGGACGGCACCCACTGGTGGACCAAGCCCTACGCCGACCAGTACGCCCGGGCGGTGCAGCGCTCCGCGCCCTCGTGTGGTCGCTCGACCTTGACCGCCATCTTGGACTTCTGCGTCCATTCGCTCGGTCCGGCGCCATTCGGGGCCATCCTGGTGTGGGCGCTCGACCATGCCACCTCCGATCGCATCCGGGTCCGTAACCGGTGGCGCGCACCACATTCCCTGCCAGCTCTTTCGCTGCAGCATCCGTTGGCGCATGGTGCCATCCGGCATTTGTTGGCCCAGGTCGACGGGGCGACGCTCATCGATCCCGACGGGCGGTTGCTCGAGACTGGTTTCCACCTCCAGGCGTCGCCCAGTGCCCACGAGCTCGTGCACATCCCGCGAGGGCGGGGCACGCGTCACGCCGCCGGCAAGCGCTTCTCCTACGACGAGAGCCGAACCATCCTCTTCGTGGTCTCCGAGGACGGGCCGGTCACTGTGTTCTCCGACGGCGCGACCGTCGCATCGATCGAACTACGGGCGGCCACGCTGGAGACGCCGACCGACGGGGAAGGTGGGCAAGGCCCCCGGCGTCGACTGGCTGTGCTCGAGTGTGTTCGCTGCCTGCGCAGTTTCGCCGTCGCCCAGGCCGTCGTCCCGGCGCTCGAGTCCACCACGGTGGCCTGCCCGGTGTGCGGCACTGCGGCCGAGCCGCCGTGGCCCAATGCCGATCCGCGTACTTGGGTACTGAAGCGGATGTAAGCCTGCCCGCGCGTGGCGGCAGCCGCTGCCTGGCGGAAACGCTCACTCGACCGAGATGACCGGACTGGGCCCCCGCCGGTGGCATCATGCCCATATGCCCTGGCGACGGATGGTGCGGTGAGCGATCCAGCGACCAGTGAGGACGAGGCGCCCGTGGCAGATGCGTCGACGCCTGCACCGGGTGCGTGCGATGTGCGAGGTGGCGAGCGTAAGCCGGGAGCGTCCGCCAGGGAGCGCTCTTCCCTGCCCACCAAATCGGAGCGAACTCGCCAGCGCATCCTGGACGCGGCCGCCGAAGTCTTCCGACGGGAGGGGTACGCAGGCGCCCGCCTGAGCGACATTGCCGCTTTGGCCGGGATCCAGACCGGAAGCCTCTATTACCACTTCGATTCGCGCGAGGCCCTGGTCGAGGAAGTCCTGCGTCTGGGCGTGCAGATGGCGTGGTCCCACGTCCGCGAGGCACTCGCCGTCCTTCCGCCGGACGCCACCGCGCTCACCCGGCTGGAGACAGCGATCCGAGCGCATGCGGCGGCGGTGCTCGAGATCAGCAACTACACCTCGGCCAATGCCCGCATCTTCGGCCAGGCGCCGCCGGAGGTCCGCGGACGCCACTTCGCCGACCAGCAGGCCTATGGCGCCTACTGGAACGACTTGCTCGAGGCTGCGGTCCGATCGGGGCAACTGCGACATGACCTGGACCTCTACGTCGTCCGCATGTTGTTGTTCGGTGCCATGAACTGGGCTGCGGAGTGGTATCGCCCCGACCGGGGGCGACCAGCGATCCTCGTGGCGGAACATGTGGTGACCGTGGTGCTGCGGGGCATGGTCGAGCCCGGCACCGAGCTGGGACGGACCCACTGACGGCGGGGGTCCTTTGCTGGCCGAGAGCGGCGCCTCCTAGCCTGACCCCGTTATGTCCGCCGGCTCTGTGGTCGGTGAACCGGCGCACCGGGAGACGTGGAGGGCAGGACGCGTGGGACCACTTAACGGGCTGAAGGTCATCGAGCT
>JAXDQG010000372.1:0-9719 GCA_034667945.1 Acidimicrobiia bacterium
ACAGGCCCTCGTCCGTCTTCGAGCGCACGCCTTCGGCAACGACCGCGCGCTCGTGGACGTCGCCCGCGACGTCGTCGCCCGGACACTGCGGTTCAACGCTCCGAGCGGCGACACGACACCCCGTGATGACGGATAACCCGGCGCCCGGAGGACAGACCAAAGCCTCCGTAGACTGCTTTCACTACGACGTGGTCGTGCAGGACAGGTCCCCACACCTGTGCTGACAGGAGACCCCATGCCCCGAGAAGCACTGCTCGCCCGGACGCTCGTCGAGCTTGCCGACACCCTCGTCGATGACTTCGATGTCGTCGAGGTCCTCACCCGGCTCGCCGACCGCTGCGTCGAACTCCTTCAGGTCGACACGGCCGGACTCATGCTGGTCGCCCCCGACGGCGACCTGCACGTCATGGCCTCTTCGAGCGAGGCGATGCGGGTTCTCGAGCTGTTCGAGATCCAATCCCAGGAAGGTCCCTGCCTCGACTCGTATCGGAGCGGTGATCAAGTCGTGAACCAGAACCTCGTCGCCGACAACGGCCGATGGCCACTGTTCGCTGCCGAGGCCCTCGCCGCCGGGTTCCGCTCCGTGCACGCCTTTCCCATGCGGCTCCGGGGCACCGTCATCGGTGCTCTGAACCTCTTCCGGGTCGATTCCGGCGACATGACCCAGGCCGATGCCGACGTCGCGCAGGCGTTCGCTGACATCGCGACCATCGCCATTCTCCAGCACCGAGCGACTCTCGAGGCCCAAGCCGTCAATGACCAGCTCAACAGTGCGTTGAACAGCCGGGTCGTCATCGAACAGGCCAAGGGGATGCTCGCCGAACGCTTGGGTCTCGACATGGAGCACGCCTTCGCCACATTGCGGGCCCACGCCCGCAATCACAACCTGCGGTTGGTCGACCTTGCCGGTGCCGTCATCGAGGGCACGATGCCAGCGACATCCCTCGACCAGCCGCGACCGGCGACCGCGTGATCAGCGGCTATCGCGGGGTCCGGAGCGTCACCGCCGACCCGGTTCGCCAGCGTGACTTGGACGGACCGGCGATTGCGCGGCAGCGCTCGCGGCTAGGCCGCTCATCAGGGCCCTTGTTGGGTTCTCACCCCGCGTTCGCGAGAAGCGACGCGGCCTCGCCAACGAGTTGGGCGGTCCTCACCGAGCGGACAACAAACGACCGGACACGCGCGCCAGAAGCCGTAGCCCGGGAATGACAACTCCAGGCCGTCGAGGCTCACTCACGAGGTCGCACCGCCCGCCAGACGGCAGGACCTGGGTACCCTGGTTCCGTAGGTGGTGGCAGACTCTGGGTCGTTATCTCCAGGGCCATTGCGACGTGTCGGGTAGGACAGCGTCCTGGTCGAGCGCCGCGGTCGCGCGGTGAAGGGCATGCCCGGCGACGATTAACCGATTGGTCATCTCCGGGTCGTTACCAGCAAGAGCTGACCGCCACAGGTAGAAGAGCTCCCTGCTGGCGCGATCCACCTTGGCGCGCAGTGAGCCGACGCTCGGCGAGCTGACACCGACCTTCGGGCCCCGGGAAGGACTCACGCCGTTCTCCGTGGACTCCAAGCCGTTCCGGTAGGGATGAAGGGCCCCGTTCGTGGACATCGTGACCTCCAAGACGGAGGCGTCGGGCCCGCACTAACGACCACAAAGACGTTGTCTAGCCGGACCGGGCGTCTCGAACGCTTCTGAGACTGCGCTACCAGGGTCCGGAGCAACGCACCCAAGCACGACCAACGCATTAGGCCCTGCCTGAGAGACACGGCAAACGAGCCGCCATGCCCACCAGACCTTAACACGCCGGCCGTGAGCGGAGCCATAGTGAGCGGCTGGGACGTGGTGGGAGCGAACTGGTCGCTACATCACCCGCTCGACGACCGGTGATGAGCTTCGTCGTTGAGGACGACGATCTCGCCTTTGCCAGTGCTCAAGGCCCGGAGGACCTGGTCGGCCACCATATCGGGCATCTCCTGGAACGCGTCTGCGAGCTCGGGTCTTCCGCCGAGCAGCAGCTCTCCGGTATTGCTGGTCGTGTGTGCTTGTCGCCCGGCCGAGTGCACCGATCAGATGTCGTCGGTTCATCGCCCACACCGACGCCGTGAACTGCCGGCCGGAGACTCGTCCAGAGAACACAGATTCGACCACAGGTGGGCCAAGAGGCAGGCTTCGAGCAGCGAACCGTACCACTCGAGGTGAAAGGGCTGCGCTCATGACGACCTGGGAGTACCTCATCGTTGCGCTCCCTGACTTCACGGCGGCGACCGCCACCCAAGGGCACTCGGCGTCCGTGGACATGCTCAACCGCGAGGGTAGCGACGGCTGGGAGGCCGTCGGCATGACGTCGCTCGGCGATGGCCGTGTCGCCGTTCTATTGAAACGCGAGTCGAGCCCGGCCAGCTGAAACCGGTCCGAGACGCCTCGAGGCCGAACACGGGTGATTGAAGCACGCGGCCACGACGGGCGGGGGCCGTCACGATATCGGGCAGCAGGGTCTGTCTACTTGTGCCCCACTAGGGCGTAATGGCAGTTGCAAGCGCAAGTGCCCGATTCGTAGATCCCCGCACAGTCCTCGTGCCGTTCGGCGAGGCATCCCCCACAGACGTAGTAACTGGGCTTCTTGGCGTCCATAGCCAGCTCCTCGGCTCCGAGTCACGACGAGGTTCTTGGTGAGCCTCGAGCAGTGGCTGAGCACAATTCTCCCGGTACGCGGCCTGCTAAGTGGCCCCCAGCGCGGATCGTCACGGGCCTGGCTGCGGTCCGTCATGGGCGTTCGTCACCTATGGCCCCGTGCGCTGGGGGCCGCGGGCCCATGGCTGACAGCTCGATCTCGTTGACGCGTCCGTTGAAAGTGTGTGGACGATGCTCGCCGATGCCACGGCGTAGCCTGTGGGTCGTCGGGGCAAAGGATATCCGGGGAGTCGAGGGCCCGTAGCCCGAGCCGGGGAGCAAGTTCCGCCACACTGTTTGCATGGGGCCGCTAGCGGGCGCTAGCGGGTCTCGGGCCCCCTGCCGTGGCGCCCGTCGCATCCTTCTAGAAACGCCATTCCTGCAAGTCGCCCTTTCCTTGCGAGAAATGGCGCCGTGCCGTGGCGGCTTTGCGATGGGTTGCCCGTCCCGATTGGGACCGGCCGAACTCGTCGGGACTTGACTACGCGCCGCTCAATGGTGCTCGGGATGAGGTGACGGGTGCGCTGGGGGCTCAGGGTTGTAGCGGTCTGGGTGTTCGCTGCGCAAGTGGTCTTCGAACTCCGTACGGAGACTGAAGAGCAGGTGACAGAACGGACACGTGAAGGTGTCGGCCATACCCGGTAGGTCTAGCAATCGGCCGCTGGGTGCACGCATCACCTAGACGCCCGCATCGAGTTTGACCTCGCCGGTGCCACTCATTACGACTGAACATCCCCGCCAGAGCGGAGACGGGTGATGCTGGGAGCGGTTGACGAACCGCCGTTCTCGTTCGAGGGCCGTTTCGAGGGAGCCGAGGACGTCGTTGAAGGTGTGGCCGAGGCGGGTGATCTCGTCGTCGCGGTGGCGGGGACGTCGACGCGGACACCGGTAGCCCCGGCGGCGATGGACTCGGCTTGGGCGCGGTAGCGCTCCGCTGTCATGCCAGCGCTTACGGCCTTTCGGCCTTGGGCAGCCAGTACGCGGGCTTGGGGAAGAACTGGCGCGCATTGGGCGGTGGACGGAACGGCCGCCAGGCCCCGTCGGGTTGGGCGAGGCGATCGACGATGGCGAACACCGCGGAGGGGTTGTAGGCGAGGCCGCAGTGGCTGCTGATGACTTCGATGTTCTCCCGCATGGGTCCGGCCGATTCGATGCCGGCGTGCCAGGGGGCCACGCCGTCCGTGCGGCTGTAAATGGCGGTCACCGGAACGGTCAGCGGCGGCCGGTACTGCTCGTCGATGAGCGCGGAGGGATCTTGGGGAACCTGGTCTTTCAGGATCGTGTCGGCGAGCTTGTCGGCCTGGGTGGCGTCGCCGGGACGAAGCCGGAACGGCGCGCCGAGGGTGATGACCTGGCGGACGGCGTACGGGTACGCGCGGGCCAGGTCCCGGGCCCAATTCCCCCCGCCACTGTGGCCGACGAGGCTGACTTTGGTCTCTGACTGCTCGTACAGCTCGTGCAATCGGCGGGGCAGGCCTTCGACGATCTTGGCGGTACGGCTGAGGTTGGTGCCCTGCCCCCAGCCGTGAGCCGCGTAGCCCTGGCCCTCGAGCACCCAGCGCAGCGGCGAGGTGTAGGCGTCATCGGCGATGAACGGCGGCAGCACCATCACCGGGTGGCCGTCACCGCTGGGCATTGAGAAGAACCATGGCGAGCTGACCACGAAAGCCATGAACTCGAGCGACGCTCGCATCTCCAGCATGGCGAGTTGGGAAGCGGGAGCCTTCAACGGGACCCGAGCGTGGGAGAGCACCGCCCCCGAGCCTCCCGCATCAACGAGACAAATCGAAGCGTCGGGAGCGAACGACGGAATAGCGTGAAGAGCAGACGTGCGGCTCATTGTCCTACCTCGGTTCACATCAGTGCGTCACCGAGGTCCGGAGCAACGCCGCAGCCACTCGGAGACGACCCGACGTACAGCTGCGTAAATGCAGCATACCGCTTGGGATCTCGCGCGTGCTGGCGGAATGAACGGACCGACTGTCGAACTTGTCGCAATTGTCTGTCTCCGGCCGGATTCCCCGACCCGAACGCCATATGAGGTGCACCTCACATGACGTGTCACCCAAGCCTCAACCCCGCCGGAGGCAGCGACGTACCCTGACGGGCCACGCAAGTGTCGGCGTGCAACAGGCCGAAAGCCATCCGAAGCGAGCGGGGGAAGCCGTACGACCATGTTCTGTCGCCGACGTTGGCAAGTGGCGTGGTGCACTGCGACACCCCACGGGCGTTCTCGAGCCGAAAGTAAAGCCTCCACGGTTATCGCTCTGAGCAGTTCGCCGTGTGGTCGGCGGGCGCTCGACGGCGCTGCGACGGCCGCGATCACCGAAGCGGTGACGCTGCTGCCGGTAAGGGCGAGGAGGTAGGTCGAGGGGATGCTGAGGTTTGAGGGTGCGGGGTCGAAGACGCCGTGGAGGACCTTGACGAGCATCTTGGCGATCCATGAGGTGGCGCTGCCGGCGACAAGTCCCGCTAGTGCTCTGGCCATCGACCACGTCTGGGACTACGACTTCGAGGGTCACCCGAACATCGTCGAGGTCTATGTATGGCACCTCCGCCAGAAGGTCGACGTGCCCGTCGGTCATGCCTCGTTGCAGACGGTCCGGGGGGAGGGCTACCGGCTCGACCTTGATGGGGGTTGACCGCTGGTTCGGCGGTTCTCGCCGATCCGGGTCCGCACGACCGCTGTCGCATCGATCGGGCTGGCGACCCGGACGCAAGCGTCGAGCGCGTCGAAGCCGATCACTCGGCGCCTGGCGTTCCCGTCACGGAGTGCTTGCACCGGGATGGGTGTAGGGTCGATTTGATACGACAAAGCCCTGACGTGTTGGGTCGGCTGTATCAGCTGACCGAGGGAGCGATGCCCCAGACCCTGGTAGCGCCCACAGCGACTCCAGAGGTCTGCCATGAAGGCGCTCGTGCACCACGGTCCCGGCCGTAAAGGCCCCGACGACGCACCCAAGCCGATCATCCTCCACGACGGCGAGGTCACGTGCGAATGAACGCCGTGACGATCTGCGGCACACGCTGCGGTCTCAGCAATGACTCGGTGATGTTCGGATGATCGCGAACGTCAAGACCTCGCCCGCAAACCTGACCGCTGACTCCATCGTCGCGAATCTGCACGCCGCCGTCGTGCCCGCCGCCATCTGACCCGAACACTCCGCTGTCACCGCCACTGAAGAGACAGCGGTGTGCAGCGCGGCTTCGCCGCCCACCTACTTGTCGCACCACCCAGGAGACAGCCATGGCTACGGCCACCGTCCACGCCGCCAACGTTCACTTCGACGCCGACCGGCGCATCGCCCGATGGCGGCCACTCGTTCAATGGCTCCTCGCCATCCCCCACCTCGCGGTCGCGAATGCGCTCAGGACGCTGCGAGGGTTCCTCACGCTCATCAGCTTCGTCACCGTCCTGTTCACCGAACGGATCCCCCGGCCGCTGTTCGATGCCATCGCCATGACCTACCGCTACGAGTGGCGCGCCCTCAGCTACGCGCTCGCTCTGCATGACGACTACCCGCCGTTCGAGTTCATGCCCGCCGCCGACGACGACGGCCACGAACCCCACACCGCTCTCGCGATCGCCTATCCCGAGCACCTCAACCGCTGGAAGCCGCTCTACAAGTGGTTCCTCGCCATCCCCCACTACCTCGTCCTGCTCGCCCTGGCGCTGGCCAGCGTCGCCGCCATCCTCTGGGGTGTCGTGGCCACCATCGTCACCGGCCAGTACCCGGACCGCGCCCGGGCTTTCCTCGTGGGCGCTTACCGCTATTGCCTGCGGGTCGAGGCTTACGTCGGCCTGCTCACTGACGAGTACCCGCCGTTCGAGCTGGGCGCGTGAAACCCACGGCGCGGCACCGTCGTGAGGGTGGCGAACCGGCGTGGTCCGCCGTCTTCGCTCACAACGAATCGCTGTCGGCGGACAGCCAGCGCTTACATTTCGCCATCCATCCGCACCTCAGCGCCCAACAGGTCGGGCGCTTCACCATGGTCGATCACCGCGACCGACACGCCCTCGTTACCCTGGCCGGCTCCGACATCGTCGGCGTCGGACGCTACGACGAGGATCTCCTATGTTCGTCACCGGGGACGCTCGTCCCGAGCGCTGTTCCCGTTGATCGCCACGAGGACGTCCACCCATCCACGAAAGGGGGGTGCCGTGGATCGTCTGTCAGCGCTTGATACTGCGGTAGCCGCGTTTGGTCAGCGGCTGCTTGCGATAGAGCCGGAACAGTGGTCGAAAGGGACGACCTGCGAGGAATGGACAGTGCGGGAGCTCGTGGACCATGTCTTGCGCACGAACATCGCATACGCGTTGCTGCTCGACGGCGTCGCCTGGGCGGATGTAAAAGCCAAGCTTCCAATCAATGCGCTGGGCTTGGATCCCCTCGTGCGGTATCGAGAAGGAGCCGCGCACTTGATGGCCGCGTTCAGACGACCGCCGGCGGTCGAAGTGGTCTATGACCACCCCGTGAGGTCGATGTCTCGGAGCGACATTCTCGATTACCGCATCTTCGACGTGGCGGTCCACGCCTGGGACCTCGCCAGAAGTATCGGGGTCGATGATCAGCTCGATGACGACCTCGTCGCCATCGCCTTGGCCGGACTCCAACCCATCGCCAAGCGCCTGCACCATTCCGGAGCTCTCGGCCAATCTCCAAGCGGGGGACTCCCTGACGGAGCCTCAGCGCAGACGCAACTTCTCGACCTCAGCGGTCGAAAGCCTTCACAGATGATCCGCATCCCCGACCGGGTGCGCGGTGCGAGGTTCACGGCAACGGCGGAGTGACGCGGCCCGCATGACCTTTCCCGGGTGTTGGGTTCGGCCTTGACGTCACCACCCTTCTCGACTCGCCACGGATCGGGCGGGCGCCGTCCCGGTCGGCGCTGGACGAGATCGTGCTCAACGGCGCGCGGCGGATGTTGGCCGCCGCGCCCTAGCGGCGCAGCATGAAGACCGTCGTTGGGGCGGTGGAGATCGAAGCTCCTCGGTCGGTGGTCGACCGCCGCGTCGACCCCGCGACCGGGGAAGGGGTGCGGTTCCGCAGCTCGATCGGGCCGCCGTGGTGCCGATCCTCCCGAAGGTCGTGGAGGTGTTGCCGTTGCTGTACCTGCACGGCATGAACGGGTGACTTCACCCCCGCCCTCGAGGGGTTCCCCGCTTCTGCGCCCTCGTGATCGTCGGCGTCCGTCTCGACGGCACCAAGGAAACTGGTCGCCATCACCGACGGGCTCCGCGAACCGTTGGGTCAAAGATCGGGTCGGCGGCGGGCACGTTCCTCGTACAGCGCGGCGTCTGCACGGGCAACGAAGTCCTCCAGCGAGTCGGTCACGCGTATGTCGGATACGCCGAAGCTGACCGAGGCCGACGCAGGAGTTGACGACAGGGTCGCATTGACCGACGCCAGGCGCTCCGCCACGTGCGGCGCGTCCATCCCGGGCAGGACACAGACGAACTCGTCGCCCCCGTAGCGGATGATCAGGTCATATGGGCGCAAGTGGGCCCGCAACTCGTCGGCCACCTGGCGCAGCAGCCGATCCCCGGCGGCGTGACCCTGCGCGTCGTTGACCGCCTTGAGGCCGTCGACGTCCACGAACGCCAAAGCGAGGGCCTCGTGTGTTCGTCGCGCTCGAACGATCTCCCGTTCCAGTTCGACGAATCCGGCCCGCCGTCGGTACACCCCGGTCAGCTCGTCGAGCGTGTTGGCCTGGCGAGCCTCCTGCGAAGCGTGACGGTCCTCCGTCGCGGCCTCACGGTCAGCGGCCGCTCTATCGCGGTCCTCCTTCGCTTCGAGCCGATCATCGGCGGCTCGCCCGCGGTCGCGCCTGGCCTCATCCTTCGCAGAGCCCTGATCCCGCCGTGCCCTGTCGCGCGCGTCGGCGATCGCATCGCGATCCTCAGCCACCGCGTCGCGCCGCGCGGCCTCGGCATCGCGCTTCTCCCCGGCCAAGTCCCGTTGCTCCGCGGCAGCGTCCCGCACCTCATCGGCAGCAGACCCCTCCGGAGAATGCCACCCGGGGAGAGTTGGTTCATCGGAAGGTGCTGACAGCATCGCCTCGTCGTCCGGCGCGCCCGGCTCGCTGACACCGCTCACGCCACCATGATGCCGGAACCTCAGCGAAGTCGAAAGTACCTCCCTGCCTGCTGTTTCGTCCTGTGCGCTCGGCGCACCTGGACGCCTGCGGCTTCTCGGGTTGTACGCCTTGGAACGACGTAGGCGACGGCGAACAGGCCGGCGACCGATAGATCCCGACGCCATCCGTCCATCCTCGGCTTGTAACCATGGCGGTAATCCACCCGGTGACGTCTTGGCTTGCCGTGATTGAGCCCGTGGCGATAGCGATCGCGACGATTCCGACGGTGGCGTTGATCCGCATGGACACGCGTTCGACAGGCGTCTGGCGTCGGCCACGACCCGGGACCATCCCTTGGGGACGCTCAGCAGGAGTTGCAGAGGTTTGTCATTTCTAGCATTGAGCTTCGGGCAGCCCTGCGCCGTAAAGTAGCCCAAGGTCAGCTGTTTGATGACGTTATGAAGCGTTAGCGTCGCCGTCCTTTAGTGCGAGGAGCCGGATGGCGTCGGTAGTGGCGTGGCTTGTGCTGATGGAGATTCCTTCGATCACGAGTTGGACAACTTCCTCTACATGGTCGGTGTCGATCCCCAGGGCCTCGCCGATATGTACCGCCCAAATTTCTGAGCGTACGTTGTTCTGAAAGTCGAGCTGGCTGCGGATATCGGCCCGTGCTGCCTGACGGTTCTGGCTAACCATGACGAAAGTGGCCAAGAAGATGGCCTCGAGTGAGACGACCATCGTCAACAGGCCGAAGGGGAACGGGTCGAACTCGCGGGTCAATCCGGCCAGGCCGACGTTCAACACGATCCACAGTCCGAACCAGATGCCATGGATGTAGACGAAGGTAAGGGAACCCGCGAAGGCGGTGATGCGATCCGCAGCACTGTTCTGGGCTCTGCGCAAGTGCTGGAGCAAGTGTCGCTCATGGGGCGTGTGGAAGTGATCGGGCTTTGCTAGCTGGCCGTCCTCGACC
>JAXDQG010000373.1:0-6990 GCA_034667945.1 Acidimicrobiia bacterium
CCTGGGCCTCGAGCGCCTGGTACGCCCCCAGGAGCAGCTGTTGCCCGGTCTGCCCGCGCGCGTAAAACGTGCGCGACACCTGCGCGCCACCGAACGAACGATTCGCGAGCAGCCCGCCGTACTCCCGCGCGAACGGCACACCCTGCGCGACGCACTGGTCGATGATGTTCGCGCTGATCTCCGCGAGCCGATACACGTTCGCCTCACGGGCCCGGTAGTCGCCGCCCTTGATCGTGTCGTAGAAGAGGCGGTAGATGCTGTCGCCGTCGTTCTTGTAGTTCTTGGCGGCATTGATGCCGCCCTGGGCGGCGATCGAATGAGCGCGGCGGGGAGAGTCGTGGAAGGTGAAGACCTTCACCAGGTAGCCGAGTTCGGCCAACGACGCAGCTGCCGACGCACCGGCCAGACCGCTGCCCACGATGATGATCTCATAGCGGCGCTTGTTGGCCGGATTGACCAGCTTGAGGTTGAACTTGTGATTGGTCCACTTCTCGTCGATGGAACCGGGGGGGACCCGGCCATCGAGCATGCCGAAGTCGCTCATTGCTGGCTCTCTTCCTCAGGCCCCGCCGGCCGGCAGGCACTTGTTGGTGACGACGTTGTGGTGAACGGCACACGGGGTGGTGCGGTCGTCCTGACTCACGACACCCGCCAACGCCATGATAGGGAATGAGAGGTTGCCAACCAGGATGACCAGCGCAAATCCGGTAGCGAAAGTGCGGCGGGCCCGGTTGAATCGGGGATTGTTCAGTCCGAGGCTCTGGAAGAGGCTCCAAGCACCGTGATAAAGGTGCACGGCCAACGCCACGTTGGCCACGATGTAAATGATTGCCACCGGGATGTTGGAGAGGCTTCGGGCGACGTTGTTGTAGACGTCACCGCGAATGTAGTTGTCGCCGAGCCACCAACCCCAGGTCAGGTCGGCCAGGTGGAAGAGGACGTAGAGGGCGATGATCAGGCCGGTCCATCGCATCGATCGCGAAGCGAAGTTTGCCGCCACGTACTGACGATCACTCTGGTACTTCTGCGGGCGGGCGGCCCGGTTCAATCGGGTCAAGGCAATGGCTGCGTGGATGTGAAATACGAAAGCGGTGAGGAGGCCCAGTCGGAGCAGCCACAAGACCAAGGTGCGGGGCACCAAATGGCCGCCGAGGTCCCTGAGGGACTCGCCGTAGGCGTTGATATTGGCCGGGCCTTCGTAGACATGCAGGTTCCCGATCATGTGGACGAGCACATAACCCATCAACATGATGCCGGTGACGCCCATCACCCATTTCTTGCCAATGGCCGTCTGGTAGAGATCCAGGGGGAAAGGCAATCGGCGGCGGTGTCGCCGGAAGACGGGCTCACTGCTCGATTGTCGGGCCCGCAGCGGTGCTGTCGTTGTCACCTCAACCCCCGTTTGGGACCAGTGGAGTGCGCGGGCAACGCTAGTTCTCCATGGTCGGACGGGCGAAAACGCCGGTCGGCTGGACATTCCCGGCCTCAGACCGCGGGTGACGGGTCAGAGCATCACCCACGGGGTCACGACGACGGTTTCGCCAGCCAGCCGCCTGACGACCACCCGAGTCGGTCCGGCCCGCAGACCGCCAGCTCGGAACACGCCGGACTCGTTGCTCTCGACCATCGTGCCACCCGACGGCTGCTGCACTTCGACTGCGAAGCGTCCCGGCGGGGCCAGTGCACCCAGCAAACCGTCGTCTTGGACCTCGATGTCCACGCTCAGCTCCTCGCCGGCGAAGGCCAGCAGCCGGGCGTTGGTGGCGTCGCGCACGAGCACCGGCTCGGGGTCGGCGGCCGAGTCGTAGAGCAGCTCGGCGAGCTCCGCATCGATTGTGAGCCACGTCAGCGCAGTCTGAGCGCTGAGCACCGCGTCCTCGGGCACCGGCTCGCCGTCGTCGAGCACGGTGGCCAACACCGCCAGCAGCTCGTCGTCGCTCACCTCACGGAGTGGATCGTGGGAGTCGGCCATGGCTCAGGCCTCCACGCGGCCGGCATCGATGCCCAGGTAACGGGCGAGGTCGGGCGTCTTGCGCAGCGAATCGAGGCAGCGCCGGCGCGTCGGGCCGATGCTGCCGTGCTTCATGTCCATCAGCTCCTCGATCGCCGAGTAGCTGAGCGGGGGATCCACGGTCAGCAGCCGCAGCAGCTGCTGGCAGCGCTCCGGCAGTCGGGCAAAGCCACCCTGCACCGCGTCGGCCAGCTCGGTCCGCTCGAAGGCAGCACCGGGCACATCGCTGGTGGAGGGGCGGTCGTCCACGTCGGCGATCAAGGTCACGCGAGATGTCCGGCGCAGGAGGGCCCGGACCTCGTTCGTGGCGGTCGTCGCCAGCCAGCCCGCCAGTCGCTCGGGCTCGCGCACCTGGTCGATGCGCTCCAGCAGGCGAAGCCAGGTCGCCTGGAAGGCATCCGAGCGCTCTTCCGCCCGCAGATCGAAGCTGCGGATGCTCTTCCACACCACGCGCTTGTACCGCTCGATCAGCTCGTTCCACTCCGGCTGGGCGTCTCGGCCGTCGCTGCGGATCGCTTCGACCAGCTCCGTGGTGGAACGGGCGCTGAGAGGGAGCACGGTCGCGGATCTTAAGTCGCGGAGTGGGCCGAGCGGATGTGACCTGGCGGGCGTCGGCCAGCTCGGGAGCATCACGTGGGCCGTTTCGGGCCCAAGCGCGCCCTCCCTGGAGGCAAAGAGACCTCCGGCGCCGGGCACGGTCCGGCCCACCCAGCGCAGGGTTGGGCGCCGCGCCCGGCGGCGGACGCTGTGGGGGAAACGCGCGCCACTGATCGGACACGCCGGCTTGATCGAGCTGGTTGTCGACCGGAATGCCACGGTGCATTCTCCAGTGCACGCCGGGCTGGGCGTGCGGTTCGGCGGGCTGCGGGGAGGGCTCCGAAGCGAAGCAGTCGGGGAAGGCGGACACGTCGGATCCGGCGGTGGATCCGACTGCAACAAGAGAGCCGCGCGACCGCCTACGGATACGGCCAACCGGCCCTTCCGCCCGCGGAGCGCAGCAGCTAAGGCCGCAGGTGTGAACTACCTTGGTCACATGTCGTCTCGTCCCGCCACCCTCGGTCAGCTCCGCGAGTCCGGATGGGTCTCCCGCTCGGTCAAGGAAGAGCTCCGACGCAACGCCATTGCGAAGATCCGTGCGGGTGAGTCGCTGTTCCCCCGAGTGCTCGGGTTCGAGGAGACCGTCCTCCCGAAGCTCGAGAACGCGCTCCTCGCCGGGCACGACATCGTGTTTCTCGGTGAGCGCGGCCAGGCGAAGACCCGCTTGATCCGCTCGCTGGTGAACCTGCTCGACGAGTGGATGCCCATCGTGGCCGGCTCGGAGATCAACGACGATCCCTACGACCCGGTCTCCAAGTACGCCACCGACCTCGTGCACGAGCACGGTGAGGACACCCGGGTCGACTGGGTGCACAGGGAGGATCGCTTCGGCGAGAAGCTGGCCACGCCGGACACGTCGATCGCCGATCTCATCGGCGAGGTCGATCCGATCAAGGTGGCCGAGGGCCGATACCTCTCGGACGAGCTCACGCTGCACTACGGGATCGTGCCCCGCACCAACCGGGGCATCTTCGCCATCAACGAGCTGCCCGACCTCGCCGAGCGCATTCAGGTCGGTCTGCTCAACGTGCTGGAAGAGCGTGACGTTCAGGTGCGCGGCTACAAGATCAGGCTGCCGCTCGACCTCCTGTTGGTCGTGTCCGCCAACCCCGAGGACTACACCAACCGCGGTCGCATCATCACCCCGCTGAAGGACCGCTTCGGCAGCCAGGTCCGCACCCACTACCCGCCAACGACCGAGATCGAGACGGCCATCGTCGAGCAGGAGGCGCATCCCTTCGCCGCCGACGGCATCGTCGTCCGGGTGCCCAGGTACATGAAGGAGATCGTGGCGACCATCTCCCACCTGGCCCGGTCGTCCGGCAACATCAACCAGCGCTCCGGCGTCTCGGTGCGGCTCAGTGTCTCCAACCACGAGGCGATGGTGGCCAACGCCGCCCGCCGGGCCATCACGCAGGGTGAGGACGAGGTCGTCCCCCGAGTCTCCGACCTGGACGCCCTGACGGCGTCGACATCCGGCAAGGTCGAGATCGAGACCATGGAGGAGGGGCGCGACGCGCAGATCGTCGAGAACCTCATCCGCTCGGCCGTGCTGACCGTGTTCAAGAGTGCAGTGGCGCCCGACTCGTTCCGCGAGATCCTCGAGGCGTTCGAGGGCGGCGTGGTCGCCAATGCCGGTGAGGATGTGCCCTCCGCCGACTACGTCCGCCTGCTGAACGAGGTCGAGGCGATGAAGGCTCCGGTGCGGGGACTTACCGAAGGTGACGAATCACCGGGCATGGTGGCCTCGGCCGTGGAGTTCGTGTTGGAAGGCCTGCATCTCTCCAAGCGCCTGAACAAGGACGCCGTGGGGAGCCGGGCCTCCTACCGCGCGAGATCCTGATCCGGCTGCCGCCGGTGCCGGCGTAGTGGGCTCGAGACCGGCCCGCAGGTGCCGGCGCGCCATCGCGCCTACCCCGGCAGTTCACGGAATCGTCGCCGGATAAGAACCGCTGTTCACGCTGGGGTGGGCTACGGTTTCACTCATCGATGCGCCTTCCTGCAGGGGTCTGCGAGCAAACGGTGGATGCTCCCCCTGGGCTGCGCGATGAGGAGGAACCCATGAGCGAAGCCGGCTCGACGACGCGCGCCCACGGCCGCCGGCCCGGGTCACGCGGCCGTACCTACGTGCTGGACACGTCGGTGCTGCTGGCCGACCCGGCCGCGCTGAGACGCTTCGCGGAGCACGATGTCGTCCTGCCCATCGTGGTCATCGACGAGCTGGAGGCGAAACGTCACCACCCCGAGCTTGGTTGGGCGGCCCGGCAGTCGCTCCGGCTGTTGGAAGAGCTGCGCCTGGCGCACGGCTCGCTCACCAGCCCGGTTCCCGTCAATGACCAGGGCGGCCGGGTCCGCATCGAACTCAACCACGCCGATATGGCGGGTCTGCCGGAAGCGCTGCGCGGCACCGACAACGATCACCGCATCTTGGCGGTGGCCCGCAACCTGGCCGACGAGGGTGCCGATGCGGTGGTGGTCTCGAAAGACCTGCCGCTGCGGCTGCGGGCGTCGGTGGCCGGCCTCGGCGCCGAGGAGTATCGCAACGAGCTGGCCGCCGAGGACGGCTGGACCGGCATGGTGGAGTTGGAGACTTCGACCGAGGTCATCGACCTGCTCTACCAGGACCGGGTGGTCGAGCTCGAGGCTGCCCGCGAGCTGCCCTGCCACACGGGCTTGGTCTTGAGCTCGGGCTCGCACTCGGCCATGGCCCGGGTGCACGCCGACAAGCGGGCCCACCTGGTGCGGGGCGAGCGGGCGCTTTTCGACGTGCGGGGACGCTCGGCCGAGCAGCGTCTGGCCATCGACGTGCTGGCCGATGCCTCCATCGGCATTGTCAGCCTTGGCGGCCGCGCAGGAACCGGCAAGAGTGTGCTGGCGCTGGCGGCGGGCCTCGAGGCGGTGCTGGAGCAGCGAACCCAGCGCCGAGTGGTGGTCTTCCGACCGCTCTTCGCCGTGGGCGGTCAGGATCTCGGCTACCTCCCGGGCACCGAGGCCGAGAAGATGGCGCCCTGGGCCTCAGCGGTCTTCGACGCCCTCGAGGCGGTCGTGGGCTCCGAGGTCGTCGCCCACGTGCAGTCCCGGCACCTGCTCGACGTGCTGCCGCTCACCCACATCCGCGGGCGCACATTGACCGACACCTTCGTGATCATCGACGAGGCCCAGAACCTCGAGCGGGGCGTGCTGCTGACCGCGCTCAGCCGACTGGGCGAGGGCAGCCGCGTGGTCCTCACCCACGACGTCGCCCAGCGCGACAACCTGCGGGTCGGACGTCATGACGGCATCGTCTCGGTCATCGAGGCGCTGAAGGGCCACCCGCTGTTCGCTCACCTCACCCTGAGCCGTTCGGAGCGCAGCCCGGTGGCCGCCCTGGTCACCCGCCTGCTCGAGGAGCCACTCGCTCCGTAACAGTCAGCGTTGGTCAAGTCAGGATCGGGCGAGGAAATCAGGGTTGAGCGAGACGGTCGGGATCGGGCGAGAGAACCAGGGTCGAGCGAGACAGTCAGGGTCGGTCGAGCAGCATTGCGCTGTCGAAGTCGACCGGGTCGGGCGGTCGATTGTCGGCCGCAACCTCGGAGAGCAACTCGAGCATGGGGCCCGGGACGCGATCCCGATTCCACAGGCCTGTCTGGCGCCGAAAGCCGGGGAGCGCCTCGTAGCCGTCGATCGCCGGCTCGGCGAACCAGCCGACGAGGGGCACCCCGTCACCCAGCGACCCTTCCAGCTCCGCCAGCACACCGGATAGGCGGTCGGGGTTCTCCACCTGCTGCCCGATCACCACGATCTGACGGTCCGGGGCCTCCTCGGCCACGCGATGCAGCAGACCACCGACATCTTCGGGCACCGGCGTCGTCGACCACCCGCCTTGTTCGTCCACGATGACCCGATCCTCGATGGTCACGGCAAGCAGGTCGAACGCCTCGCGCAGGGCGGGCAAGGGGCGCATCCCATAGCCGGGGATGGTCAGCTCGCCGTCGCGCAGTGCGCCTGTCCAACACCAATGGAGGGCCTCGACCCGCGCGGCCCGGTCGTGCGTGGTGCGCTCCCGATCGGTCGAGCGCACGTCGGCGAGGTCGTATCCGCCAGCCACGGGCGGCCCGCCGCGCAGGACCCGCCACGCTTCGCCGAGACCCTGGTGCACGCCGATAAGTGTGTCGAGGAACTGCGAGAGGTGCCGGCGCCCCGGCGGCGCCTGACCGACCAGATAGCCGTCGCGCGCCAGGCGGAGGGGACGCAGGATGGGAACCCAGGTGTCCACCAGCTCGCCGAAGGTCTCCGCGCAGTGCTCCACGTGGCGGGGCCACAGGTACGACCGGGCCTGACGGTCGCGAAAGCCCCGCTCATCGATCGCGAACCAGGCCGGCAGCGATCGGTCGACGAGGGCG
>JAXDQG010000374.1:0-5991 GCA_034667945.1 Acidimicrobiia bacterium
GAGCGAACCCGCGGCTCAGCGGGGCACCGGCGGTAGGAGGATCTGAGCCTGCTGGCAGTAGGCCAACTCGCTGCCGTCCGCCGCAAGAAACACTGCATCAGTGGTCGACCACCACTTCCCACGCCGCTCCTCGTTGCCCACCCATCGGCCGGCTACCACCACCTCGGCCGGAGCCCGAATGGCTTGGAGGTACTGCACCCGACCGGTCGTATGGATACCGGCCGCGAAGCGGTAGCTATGGCGGATGAGCGGCGTCATGTGCCCAGGCACCCACGACGGATGTGCCTGCGGGTGATCCCCTTGTGAATAACGGGGATGCTGGTCGCCCAACCGGCCGACGGACCAGGCTCCCGCGCTGTCGGCGGTGAAACTCACGGACATCGGTGGGTAGTCGACCCCCACCGGGGCCTGCTCCGGCATGAGCAGGGGCCGCTCCGAGGCCGCAGGGACCGGCTCCCGCCGGGTCGGCAGCTGCCATGCGTCCCGGAAGGGGGCGTGACCCAAGCCGGCCCGGCCGTCCACGGTGGCCTTCCCACCGTCGTTGACCTGCACGTAGGTGCACGCGCCGTCGTTGCCCAAGGTGGCCGTCGTCACGAGGTGATCACCCTCGAAGACCGGCCGACGAAAAGCCATGTCGGCCCAACCGAAATCGAGCCACTCCTCCCCCAGCACCTCGATGAGAGCAGCCGCCGCCCAGCCGTAGGACGACAGGCCCGCCACGATGGGGCGGTCGTAGCCGTACGCCTTCGCTCCCTCGGCATGGATGGGATTGGCCTTCTGGATCTCGGGCGGATCCGGAATGGCCACGAACTCGGTCGTCGCCTGGGAGCTCATCCGTCCAGCCTTTCACGCGACATGGGACGACGCGTCGCACCGGTTCCCCCACCGGAGCAACGGTTCCCCACCGGAGAAACGGTTCCCCATCGGAGCAACGGTTCCCCACCAGAGAAACGGTTCCCCACCGGAGAAACAAACGGTGACAAAGCCCGGGTGCTCCCACCGGGGCTCATCTCACCTATAGCACCGTAACGGCCACGCTATGCACCCGTATTGCCCGGCGCCTGCGCCACGAATCGAACAGTTGGAAGGCGAAACTGCAACTCGGCCGGGCGCTGAGCGGTACGCTCCGGTGATCCAGCTGTGACAAGGGGGCGCCATGTTGGACGTGCTCATCAAGGGTGGCACCGTTGTCGACGGTACCGGCCGGCCAGGATTCCAAGCTGATGTTGCCGTGGCCAATGGCCGCGTCGCCCGTATCGCCGGGCAGATCGACGACCCAGCCGTACGCACGATAGATGCCACAGGCAAGCTCGTCGCGCCTGGTTTCATCGACGTACACACGCATTACGACGCGCAAGTCTTCTGGGACGGCAACCTCACGCCGTCCCCGCTGCACGGCATCACCACGGTGATCGGTGGCAACTGCGGCTTCACCATCGCGCCCATTCGAATGGAGCATGGCGACTATCTCATGCGCATGCTGGCCCGGGTCGAGGGCATGCCGCTCGAGTCGTTGCAGCAGGGCGTGCCCTGGGGCAGCTGGCAGAGCTTCGGGGAATGGCTCGAGCAACTCGACGGCAACCTGGCGGTCAATGCCGGGTTCATGGTTGGCCACTGCGCGCTACGCCGGCTGGCCATGGGTGAGCGGGCGGTCGGCGAGCAGGCCACCCCGGACGAGCTGGCCGAAATGGAGCGGCTCCTCCGCGCGAGCCTCGAAGAAGGCGGCTTCGGCTTCACCTCCAGCTGGGCGATCAGCCACAACGACGCCAACGGCGACCCGGTGCCGTCCCGCCACGCGACGCGGGAAGAGATGCTGAGGTTGACCGGCGCGGTCCGCGACTACGAGGGCACCAACCTGGAGTTCATCCCCACCGTGGGGCGCTTCGACGAGTCGCACTATCAGCTCATGACCGACATGTCGGTCGCCGCGAACCGGCCGCTCAACTGGAACCTCATCGCCGTCAATCTGAGCCCGAAGCAGCTCGAGATCATGGAAGCCCGGCTGGCCGCCTCGGACTACGCCCGAGCGCGCGGCGGAAAGGTGCTGGCGCTGACCGTGCCATGCGCCATCCAGTCCCGTATGTCGCTCGGAAGCGGCTTCGTGTTCGACATGCTCAACGGCTGGGCCAAGCCGATGACCCTGCCCCTCGACCAGAAGATGGCGCTATTGGCCGATCCCGCCCAGCGACGTGAGCTCGGCGAGCTGGCGCAGGGGCCCAGCCCGATGCGCGGCATCGCCAAGTGGCACAAGCTCACCATCGGCGAGGTCTTCTCCGAGGAGAACAAGCAGTACTCCGGCCGCACGATCGGCGAGATCGCCGAGGCAGAAGGTCGCGAGACGTTCGACGTCATGTGCGACATCGCCTTGGCCGACGACCTGCGCACGGGCCTCTACCAGCCGGTGCTCGGTGACGATGAGGAGACCTGGCGCAAGCGGGTGGAGGTCTGGCGCGACGAGCGGACGCTCGTGGGCGGCACCGACGCCGGTGCCCATCTCGATCTGCTCGCCACCTTCAACGCCACCACGGCGATGTTGGGCCGTGCCTGTCGAGAGCTGAAGCTACTGCCCTTCGAGGAGGCCATCAGCTACGTGACCGACGCGCCGGCGAAGCTCTACGGGCTGAAGGATCGCGGGCGCTTGGCCGAGGGCTACCACGCCGATGTCGTGGTCATCGACCCGACCACTGTCGGCGCCAAGCCCATCGAGATTCGCCACGACCTGCCGGGTGGATCCTGGCGGCTGTATGGCGAAGCCGACGGTATCGACAACGTGCTGGTGAACGGCACCGAGATCGTCGAGGGCGGCCAGATGACGGGCGCCAAGCCCGGAACGGTGATGCGGTCGGGCCGCGACACCGCTGGTACCGGCGTCAACTGACCCCTACGAATCGAAGCCGGCGGGGAGGGCTCGAATCGGGCCCTACCCGCCGGCTCTGCTTTTCCCGGCCCGGACGTGTTTTCCCGGGTTCGAGCACGGGCGTCGTCACGTTCAGCGTTGTTCCGCCATAGGACATGAAGGCACGCTTGTCCCGCGACCAGACGGGCGCCAGCGCGGCTGCAGCGTGACGCGACGGACGGGGCCCCCAGCTCGGGCTCTCGGACCGGGGACCCCAATCGTGATTGAGCAGGTGGTTTTCTTTGCCGACGCCGGGCGGGCTGGGTCCGAGCCTCGGTCACTCGCGGCTGCCCACCGCAGATACCGGATATACGCCGGAAGCACGATGGCGAGGCCGGAGTGGAAGCTCCGGCGATGGCTACTCTCTGGCCAGAGTTCCAGCGTGCAGGCGCGGGACGGAGGGGACCATGACCGGACGTCTCCAGGGAAAGGTGGCCGTTGTGACCGGCGGGGCCAACGGGATCGGCCTGGCATGCGCCACACGGTTCGGAGCCGAAGGGGCCGCGGTGGTGATCGCCGACTTGCTCGACGAACTGGGCGAGGCAGCGGTCGTGAAACTGCGGGCCGACGGGGCAGATGCGCGCTTCATGCACCTCGACGCCGCCAGCGAGGTCGACAACGAGCGGCTGGTCACCGATACCGTGGCGAGGCTCGGCACCATCGATGTGCTTGTCACCGCCGCCGGAGTCAGCCACGGCGAGTACCGCAGTGGTGACTTCGAGAGTGATCGCAAGCGGATCACTGCCGTGCTGGACCAAGCGGTGATGCCGGGCGCCGGCCTGGTCGACCTGGATCTCGAGAGCTGGCGCCGCGTGCTCGAGGTGAATCTGACCGGCACACTCCTGGCCCTTCGGGCAACGGCCGCCGTGATGCTCGAGCAACGCCGGAGGGGGTCGATCGTCACGATTGCCTCGATTGCGGCCAAGGACCCGCTCTTCGGAGCACCGGCCTACCCGGTGTCGAAGGCCGGGGTGTGGATGCTCACCAAGTCGGCGTCCCGGACGCTCGCTCCTCACGGCATCCGGGTGAACGCCATCGGCCCCGGATTCATCGAGACCAACATGACCGCCGTCATGGCCGAAAACGACACCCTCAATGGGCTGATCGTGGGCAACACACCGATGGGCCGGCGCGGTACGCCGGCCGAGGTCGCCAATGTGGCGCTCTTCCTGGCCAGCGACGAGGCATCGTACGTGACGGGCGAGCTCATCCATCCCGACGGGGGCTGGTTCACCGGTTGAGCGTTGATCTGCTCGCAGTAAGCGGCCTCTTCGCCGGCCACGACGGTGTCGCGGTCGTTCACGACCTGAACCTGATGGTCGCCGAAGGGGAAATTGTCGCCCTGCTCGGTCCCAACGGGGCTGGCAAGTCGACCACGCTGCTCACCATCGCGGGAGTCTTGCCGGTGCTCGGCGGCGACATCCGGCTGCTGGGCACGTCAGTGCGCGGTCGACCAGTCCATCAGTTGGCCCGGGATGGCCTGGCGCTCGTGCCGGAGGACCGCGGGTTGTTTCCGCAACTCTCCGTGGCAGAGAACCTGCGCATCGGAGCGCGCCAGCACAGCCGAATCGGCGTCGACGACGTGTTGACCTACTTCCCGGCGCTGGGCCCGCTGCTCGGCCGGCGCTGCGGTCTCCTCTCCGGGGGCGAGCAGCAGATGTTGGGTATTGCCCGTGCCCTGGTGGCGCAGCCCCGCCTGCTGATGATCGACGAGATGGGGTTGGGCCTGGCGCCGGTCGTGATGGCCGACCTGGCGACCGCCATCCGCCGAGTCGCCCGAGACCACGACATGGGCCTGCTGATCGTCGAACAGCACGTCCACGTGGCGCTCTCCTTGGCGGACCGGGCCTATGTGCTGAGCAACGGCCGACTGGTCATGCAAGGCCCCGCGGAGCGCGTGCGCGCCCATCCCGAAGTGCTGGAAGCCAGCTATCTGGGGGGTGCCGTGGCGCCCGAGGAGGTCGAGGACCGAGGGCCGCCCTGAGACCCCTCCGCGACTGAGAGCCATGCGCGCAGAAGGCCGCCCGCACGCTCTTGACCATCCCGGTTGCACCCAACCGCGACTTAAACCGATTGAAGTGGGCAATCGCGTGGAAAATTTACGAAGAACCCCCAGCCAACCAACGTCGAAGGAGCTTTGACGATGGCAACCACCCATATGTTCCATCAGGCATGGGAATGGCCCGGCTTCCAACTCGTCGATCCTGATGGCGAGAAGATCGGCGAGGTGCTGGAGATCTACGTCGACGCGGCCACCGGACAGCCTGCGTGGCTCGCCATTTCGACGGGCTGGTTCGGCACTCGGGTCAGCATGATCCCGGTCACGGACGCGTCGCCTCGGGGCGACCACGAACTCGTCTCGACATGGTCGAAAGACCAGGTCAAGAGCGCACCGCACGTGGCGCACGATGGTGAGCTCAGCGAGGAGGAAGAGCGTGAGCTCTTCCGCTACTACGGCGTCGACTACGGCGATATGCCGATCGCCGCGACCGACGACTCGGGCGATGACGCGACGACCCGCCAGCAGGTGTGGGCGGCACGTCTGCAGCGTCACGAGCGAGGCGTAGCTGCCAGATCGCCCGGCGATGACGACCAGCCGACTCCGGGTGTGCGTGACTTGCGACCGGATCCGATCGAGCCTCACCACAACTGAGCCTCACCACAACTGAGCCTCGTCGCTCAGTCAGGCCGCCTTCTTGGCTGCTGCCACGGCGTCGATGTACTCCTGCGGGACGGGCGTTTTGGGCCACCCGGTCCCGCGCCAATCGAATGCTTCGGAATAGAACCACTCGTAGCCATCCGCAAAACGCAGCCCATAGGTCAGCAGTTCCTGCACGGTGGCCGCGCTGAGCGTCGCATAATCGCTGGCGACGTCTCGGTCGAAGACACCGATGTTGACCTTGATAGTGGCGTTGTACGCCGCCGCCGTCACCGCACCACTCGGCACGATGCGGCCGCCGTGGTTGGCGAAGCCGGCCTTGAGCCAGTTGTACGCCGCTTGGAAGTCGGACGGCGAGCGCTGCCAGTAGCTCTCGCCGCCGTCGATGACGGTCGCAGGCGTCCCCATGGCGGATTCGACGAAGCCGACGAACCAC
>JAXDQG010000375.1:0-2928 GCA_034667945.1 Acidimicrobiia bacterium
ACGATGGAAGGCCTCGCCAAGCTCGAACCCGTCAAAGGTCCCGGCAAATACGTCACCGCCGGCAACGCCAGCCAGCTATCGGATGGCGCGGCAGCCGTCGTGTTGATGGAAGCCAAGGATGCCGAAAAGCGCGGCCTGCAGCCGCTCGGCCGCTTCGTGGCCTGGGCATCGGCCGGCTGTGAGCCCGACGAAATGGGAATCGGCCCGGTCTTCGCCGTGCCGAAGCTGTTGAAGCGCCATGGCCTGAAAGTCGGTGACATCGACATCTGGGAACTCAACGAAGCCTTTGCCAGCCAGTGCCTCTATTCGCGCGACCAGCTCGGCATCGATCCCGACAAGTACAACGTCAATGGCGGCTCGATCGCCATCGGCCATCCGTTCGGCATGACCGGCACGCGTTGCGCTGGCCACATCCTCCAGGAGGGCAAGCGTCGCGGCGCCAAGTGGGGTGTCGTGACCATGTGCGTGGGCGGTGGCCAGGGCGCGGCCGGACTCTTCGAGATCTACTGACCCGGATTCTGCCCGGGGTGCCGTACCCCCAATTGGGCGCGCACCCCGCGGCCGAGCCGCTCTTTGCCGCTATTTGACAACTGCATCTGCTCGGAGCGCGGCAATGTCCTCGACCGACTTCTCGAGCACTTCGGCCAAGACCTCGTCGGTGTGCTCGCCAAAGAGGGGAGCGTGGCGGCGCAGTCCCGAAGGTGTCTTCGAGAAGATGACCGGTGGACGCACCTGACGGATCCGACCGGCGCTGGGGTGCACGGTCTGCACCACGATCCCCCGGTGGTTCACGTGGGGATCGTCGATCATCGATTGGCGGCTGTTCACCGGCGCCGCCGGAATTCCGATCTCGTCGAGCAACCCCAACAGCTTGGCGGTGGTGTAGCTGGCCGCATCTTCGCGGAGCTGCTCGGTCACCTCGCTGCGATGGGCAGTCCGGGCGTCGACGGTGCTGAAGCGCGGATCGGACGCCAGCGCTTCGCGGCCCAGTGCTCGGCAGAGCTGCTGCCAGTGCGCATCTGTCGCGACGTCGAACACCATCAGCCAGCCGTCCTGGGTCTGGTAGAGCTCGAAGGGGGCACTGCCAGGCGTCTCGGGGCTGGCCGCACCATCGGAGTTCACCAACGCGCAACTCTGCATCCCGTCCGGCCACAGGAAGTGAATGCCGGCGTCCAGCATGGCCAGCTCTATGTGCTGGCCGCCGGCTCCGTTGGCCCGGGCCACCAGCGCCGCGCTGATCGACTGGGCCACATAGAGAGAGGTCAGCTTGTCGCACACGGCCGTGGCGACGAGCTTGGGGACGCCGGCCGCGTCTGCCTGGACTGTCGGGTACGAGCCAACCGATTGAACGATGGGGTCGAAGGCCGGTCGATGCGAATACTGCCCCGAGGCGCCGAACCCGCTGACCGAGCACATGATGAGCTGGTCGTTGATGGCGGACAGCACATCCCACCCGAGTGCGAGGCGATCCATCGCGCCGGGGCGGAAGTTCTGCACGAGCACATCTGCCCGCTTCACCATGTCCTTGAGGAGTTGCTTGCCGGCCTCGCACTTGAGGTTGAGCCCGATAGAACGCTTGTTGCGGTTCTGGGCGACGAACAGGGCGCTGGCCCCGCTGTCCTTGGCCAGTGGTCCGGCGTTGCGAATCAGCTCGGGAGCGTGGGCCTGCTCGACCATGATCACGTCGGCACCCTGGTCGGCAAGGATGGACGTGCCAAAAGGTCCGGAGATCACCGCTGAGAGGTCGATCACGCGGATGCCGCTGAGCGGTCCGCCCGGGCGCGGCCCATCTGGTGACTGTGGTGCCGTCACGAATCCCCCTTGCCACAGGTGTCGTCGGGTGCAGTCTTTCATGACTGCGCACCCGGCGTGGCCGACCGGTTGGCCCGCGGCCGGTCCCCGGACATCAACGTGGCCGGCTGGTGCATTGGCGCCGCCAGCCCGAGGCCTCGGGAGAGCTGGCAGCACGACCTGCCGAGGTGGCGGAGCAGCTCACCGACCAGGGGTAGAGCCCTCGCCGGGAGTTGGTCGGACGGCGTCGTTCGCTACACACTGGTGTATCGGCCTGAAGAAGTGCTCCTGCTGCCTGCGGTATTCCAGACCGATGGCCAACCTCTACACCCACGTCGCGGTCATCGAAGGCCCGTCGGGGGCGATATCGACGTCGTCGGAGCTTTACGTCGAGTATCTCTGCAGCTGGTGTGGCGAGCGAGTCATGCCCGTAGCTCCCGTCACCATCCAAGACGTCGACCCGCTCTGAACGCCGTTAGTGGGGCGACTCGCGCTGGGTGGCCCGGATATTCCCGCGCTCTGACCTGACCCACCCCCTACCGTAAGCCGTTCCAAAGCGGATGTTTGCTCGATTTGAGGAGGGCTCATGGCTGACACAACGGCGTCGGCGGTGGACGGGCTGCGCGCAGTCATCGAGGGGCAGGTCGCTCGGCCTGGGGAACCGGGCTACGACGACGCGGTCAACATCTGGAACGGTGCGATCTCCCGTCGGCCTTCGGTAGCCGTTCGGTGCACCAGCAGCGCTGATGTCGCCGGTGCCCTGGCCTTCGCCCAACGCGAGGGCTTGGAGGTCTCGGTACGAGGCGGCGGTCACAACTACGCCGGCTTCGCCCTCACCGACGGCGGACTGATGATCGACCTCACGCCGATGAAGACGATCGCCGTCGACCCGGCCACCCGCCGGGCCAGATGCGGCGGCGGCACCACGTGGGGCGAGTTCGATGCCGCCACGCAGGAATATGGCCTGGCCACACCGGGGGGTTTCGTCAGCACGACCGGGGTGGCCGGCTTGACCCTGGGCGGCGGCCTCGGCTGGCTCAGCCGCATGGGCGGCCTCTCGGTCGACAACCTGGTGGGGGTCGAGGTCGTCACGGCCGACGGGCGGGTGCTCAAGGCGTCAGAGCGCGAGAACGCAGA
>JAXDQG010000376.1:0-7338 GCA_034667945.1 Acidimicrobiia bacterium
GATCGAAAACGGCGTACAGAAGGTCGGCCATGAGGTTGAACAGGATCACGAAGAACGCAGTCACGACGAACCACGCCATGAGCACGTAGGCGTCGCCGGTTTGCAGCGAGTCGAGGAACAGCCGGCCCATCCCGGGGATCGAGAAGATCCGTTCGGTGACCACCAAGCCACCGAAGAGCAAGCCGGCATCAATGGCAATCACCGTAAGCAGCGGTATCAGTGCATTGCGGAAGGCGTGCTTGAACACCACCTGCCGTTGGGGAACGCCTTTGGCTCGGGCCGTGCGCACGTAGTCAGAGCCGAGCACATCCAGCATGGCGGCCCGCTCGTAGCGACTCCAGCTGGCAATGATCTGCACGGTCAGCGTCATGACCGGGAGCAGCAGGTGACGGAAATAGTCGAGGTTTATGCCGGACTGCCCGGTGGAGTGCAAGCCCACAAAGTAGAAGAGTTTGCTGCCGAGGTTGAACCATTCGGCCAACGTGAAGACGAAGAACTGAATCGCCACGAGACCGAACCAGAAGGGCGGCAGGGCGATGCCCACGTAGGAGATGCCGGTGAAGAGGTAGTCGGTCACGGAGTACTGCCGCACCGCCGAATAGACACCGACGGCGATGGCCAGCACGGCCGAGACGAGAACGCCCCAGATGATCAACTGCAGCGTGAACCCGAACGAGCGGGTCATCATCGGGAAGACATCGCCGCTCGTTCGGGAGCTCTTGCCCCAATCGCCTCGTACGAAGTTGCCGATCCATCGGATGTACTGGATGACGATCGGATGGTCGAGGCCGAACGACTTCTTGTAGCGGGAGATGGCATCGGGGTCTTGTGAGAAGGCCAGCTTGGCCGCCGGATCGAAGGTGATCCGCACGCCGACGAAGAGCACGAACGATGCCACGAGCAGCACGGGCACCGAGTACAGGACTCGTCGGACGATGTAGCTGAGCACATCCACCACCCTCGAAGCGTGAGAAGGGCCCGGCCCGCAAGCGGGGCCGGGCCCCCAACGACGGGGCTAGGGCTTGACGCCCCATTGGTTCAGGTTGCCGAAGACAGACAGGATCGGATTGTCCTGGATCGGGCCGACGATCTTCTTGCTGACGAGCGAAATCGTCGGCAGCGGATCGAGCGGGATCGAGACTGCGTTGTCGGCCAGGATCTTGTCGGCAGCCTTGCCGGCGTCCTGACGGGCCTTCTCATCCAGGTTCGTGTCGACGATCGTCAACTGCTTGTCGGCCTCGGGGATGTTGGTGCGGGTCCAGTTGTTGCCCGAGTTGTTGGTGGCTGCGCTCGGGATGTTCTTCGAGCAGAACAGGTTGCAGGTGCTCGGGTCGAGGTCGGTGTTGACCTGGGCATACAAGGCCAACTGGAAGTCACCCTTCGGAGCGATGGTTCCGAAGAGCTCGCTGGACTTCACATTCTGGATCGTCAGCTCGAAGCCGGCGTCTTTGAGTTGCTGCTGCAGCACCTGCTCGGTGAGCTCACGGCGCTTGTTGCCGGCGGTCGAGTTGATCTGGAAGCTGGCGCGCTGTCCGCTCTTCGCCCAGATGCCGTCACCACCCTTGGCCCAACCGTCGCCCTTCATGAGGTCGTCGAGTTTCTTGGAGTCCTTCTTGTACCCGCTGAACGCGTTCAGGTCGGAGTACTTGTCGAGAATCGGCGCGCCCAGGGCGTTGATTGCGTTGTTCACGTCGATGCCACCGAACAGGGCCTTCACGATGGCGTCACGGTCGATGGCGTAGCCGATTGCCTGGCGCACCACCTTGTTGTCAAACGGCGGCTTCTCGTTGTTGATCCACAGCGCTTCGAAGTTGGCGGTCTTGGTGGAGACGATCTGCGTGGCGTCGAGCCCGCCGCTCTTCATTGCGTCGACCGTGGCGATCTGCGGCTGCGGGTAGATCGCCAGCACCTCGTTGGCCTTGAAGGCCTGGAACTGGGCGGCCGTGTCGGTGATGAACTTGAAGACGACCCTGTCGAGCTTGGCCTTCTCGCCCCAGTAGCTGTCGTTGCGCAGCAGCGTGACGCCGACACCCTTCTCCCACTTCTCGACCTTGAAGGGGCCGCCCGACCACGTGTAGCCGTCCTTCATCTCTGCGTTGCGGTCCTTGCCCTGCAGGAGGTGCGACGGGAAGATGCCGAATTGGCCACCGAAGAGGGACCGCCACTTGGCATAGGGCGTCGAGAACGTCACAACCGCCGTGTCGGGTTTGGAGTCGTCGACGCTCTCGATCTGCGCATAGCCGTTGCGGTCGTAGATGTCCTTGCCGTGGGCGATCTGGTCCCACGTGTACTTGTAATCGGTCGACGTGATGGGCTGACCATCCGACCAGACGGCCTTCGGATTTATCTTGTAGGTCACGACCTGCTTGGGACTGGTCACCAACTGCGGCTCGCCGGTGAGGAGGATGCTCGGCTGGTACTTCCAGCTGTCGCCGTCCTTCACGAAGTCATAAGAGCGCGGCATCGTCTGGTACGCCATCGTCCACGCGCCCCACGACGCGCCAGCGTTGATGTTGATCCAATCCGCGGTGTCCGGCTCTTGCTCCGCGCCCAGCGTCACCGTGCCCCCAACCGGGACATTTTCGACAGCCGTGGACGAGCTGCCCTTGGCCGTCGTCCCAGTCGTCGTGTTCTCCTTCTTGCTGCTCCCGCAGGCGGCCGCCACCAAGCCGGCGGTCAACAGGACGGCGAGAAGGCCCGTCGCTCTTTTCCTTCGGATCACGCCATCCTCCACTCTTTCAACTCCGCAACGCTGTGGCTTCCTTCGTGCTGTCCGTGACCATGACGCTACGGAAGCAGCGGTGGCGAGACGTTATCAGGGCTCTACCCGTCGGTAATGTCGCGCTACGTGACAGTGCAATTCGGGGTGATGGTCTGGTGCCAACTGAAGCACGGGCCGTCATCGCGGATCTCTCCTGCGCCTATCCTTTTCCCTGGCTGCTGGTCTTCGACACCGGTATTTCACGGTGTTAGGCACAGACCTGCAGCGTTCCCCAGGGAGGCCGGGCTGCGGGGTCGGCCGGAGCGTCGCCCGGAGCGTCGGACATCGCAGTTGCCGGGCTTCAGCGGGAAGCGCGGAGCAGGTCGCGGATCTCGGCCAGCAGCTGGATCTCCGTGGGGCCGAGCGCGGACTCCTCGAGTACCTGGCGCCGGTAACGGAAGGCGTTGTAGGGCTTGACCACGAACATGAAGACGGCCAAGGCCGTGAGCGTGACGCCCACGGCGACGGTCAAAAACGAGCCGAAGTGGATCTGCGAATGGTTGATGGTCAGCACCAGGGCAGAGTCGAAGTTAGGCTTCCCGAAGATGATGCCGATGAACGGCATGAGGACATAGTCGACCAGTGCCTTCACAATTTGGGCGAAGAGCGTTCCGACGATGAATGCCACCGCCAGGTCGATGACGTTTCCACCGACAAAGAAGTCTCGAAACTCTTTGATCAGCTTGTTCATGACACCCTCCCACACGCGTCCGGTCGGCCTTGAAATTAGACATGTCCGAAGCCCGTGAGGGGGATGATCCGGACCAGCGGCGCCGAGAACAGCCCGCCGTTGCGACTGAATCGCGCTTGTGACCGCAGCTCCGAGAGCCGGGGATAACCTCCGGCTATGACCGGACCGGCCGATGGCGCCACCCTGCTCGACGTCAATGCGGGGGTGGCGACAATCACTTTAAACCGTCCCGAGAACCGCAATGCGCTCAGCGTCGAGTTGGTCGAGAGTCTCGCCAGCCATCTCGCGGCAGCCCTGGCAGATCCCGCCGTGCGGGTGTTGGTGCTCACCAACGTCGGCAACACCTTCTGCGCGGGCGCCGACCTGAAGGCCGCCGTCGCACCGGGAGGCGCGCAACAGCCCAACCCGGGGCGCACGGCGGTGGACATCTTCGGAATGATCATCGACGCTCCGAAGCCGGTCATCGGTCGGCTGGCCGGGCACTGCCTGGCCGGTGGCGTCGGCTTGGCGGCGGCGTGCGACATATCCATTGCCTCCGACCAGGTTTTCTTCGGTTTCACCGAGGTGCGCATCGGCGTGGCCCCGGCGGTCATCTCCGTTGTATGCCTGCCGAAGATGCGGCGGTCCGACGCGCTCGAGCTGTTCCTCACCGGCGAACGGATCTCCGCCGGGCGGGCGGCCGAGGTGGGGCTCATCACCCGGGCCGTACCGGACGAGGAACTGGACTCGGCGGTGGACGAGGTGGTCGGCAAGGTCGCGCGCGGCGGCCCCACGGCCTTGGCCGTGTCCAAGCAGCTCATTGCCAAGGTGCCGGGGCTGGGCCGCGACGAGGCTTTCGCCTGGACGCAGCCGCTGTCACTCTCGTTGTTCGCCTCTGACGAAGGGCAGGAGGGCATCACCGCGTTCCGCGAACGACGCGACGCCTCCTGGGTGCCGAAGGCTTGGGACTTGGGCGGATAGGACCTCCCGACGCCTCCGTGCCCCATCAAAACTGACTGCCCGTCGCTCGGCCCTCTCCGCTGGAAGCGCTACCCGGCGGCCGGTCCGTGCCGTATGTGGGCGGCGATCTTCTCGGCAACGAGCATGATCGTGAGCTGCGGGTTCGCCCGCGGCACCGTGGGCAGCACCGAAGCATCGGCGACCCAGAGGTGCTGGTGGCCGATGAGTCGACCGCTTGGCTCGACGACCGCCAGGCGATCGTCGGCGCGTCCCATGCGGCACGTCCCAGCCGCGTGCACATACTCGCCCGTGTGTGACGAGAGCCAGGCGTCGATGGCGTCGTCCGCTGCGTTCGTCTCGAGCGGCGTGCCCCGGTCGTCGATGTAGACCGCATCGAGGTGGGGCTTTACATGCTCGTGCATGAGCAGGGCTGTGACGCGGCGAAGTCCGTCACGTAGTCGCACAAGGTCACGGCGATCGCTGAGGAGCCGAAGATCGACGTCCGGGGGCTCGGCAGGGGCTTCGGAGCTGATGGTGACGGTTCCCCTCGAGAAGCCCTCCATCACTGCCGCCTGCAGACTTGCGGTTGCCAGGCCTGCCTCGTCCAGGCCGGTGGCGGCAATCGGCAGCAGCTGCATGTCCAACGGCCCGGAGCCGGCGAGGCCGGACGAGTAGCGGAAGAGGCTGGAGATCACCGGTCGGTCGGGTGTCGTCAGGCGAGCGCTCGGGCTGAGCGCGAGCGAGTACCCAGCCGAGGCATGGTCGGTCAGGTTGCGGCCGACACCCGGCCGCCGGACGCCGGAGCGGAGCAGGATGGCGGGAGAAGCGATGGCCCCCGCCGCCAGGATCACCTCGTCGGCCAGCACTTCTTCGTTGTCTGCCGTGCCGACGCCCAGCGCCCGGCTGCCTGCCAGCAGCACGCGGTCGACGAGTACACCGCAGCGAACCTGCAGATTCGGTCTTGGGCGCGCGGGGGCGAGGTAGGCCTCGACCGGACCGCAGCGGCGTCCGGCCTCGAGCGTGAGCGGCGCCGGGCCCACACCCCATGAGCTGGCAGAAGGGCCGTTGGGGTCAGCGCACCAGGGGTAGCCGAGCGGCTCGGCGGCGAGCGCCAACGCTTGCTCGAGGGGAGACCAGTCCTGCCGTGGTGCGCGCCGCAGCGGGATCGATTGTTCGACCCGTCGCCGCCACGGGCTGAGCGAAGGTTGATCCCAGCCAGTGGCCCCGGCGGCTGACCAAGCCACGGTGTCGTCAGGCATGAACCAGATCCCGACCAGGCCGTTCACCGCGGCCGAGCCGCCCAGTCCCCGGCCGCGCATGTAGGGGCGAAGGGGGGCGCCCGGAGTGGGTCGGGAATGCGACTCGGTCCAGAGCCGGTGTGGGTCGGCCAGCGCGGCGAGAAAATTGGCGCTGGTCGAGCCTTCCGCCGTCCCGTCGGGACCAGCCTCGAGCAGGATCACGTCCGCTTCAGGGTCCTCGCTGAGGCGGCCTGCCAAGACGCAGCCCGCGGTGCCGGCTCCTACCACGACAATGCGCCGACGGCGTCGTGCCTTTGCCGAGGTCACCGCCTGACGGTATCGGGTCCTCGCTTGTGTGACGGTAGTGGGCTGTGGCCAAGAGGTGCCCGGCGGCCGGGGGGCTCTATCGTGCCCCCGCGATGGAGGTCGCGTTCGAATTCGCTGATGCCGCCGAGGTCCTTGCCGGGCTCGGACCCTACGTCTGCGTGGCGTCCGCCACCGGGTGGACCACTTCGGGCCTGGCCGACGCCGCGCCGCCACCGGTGCAGCTGCTCGGAGCGGACTCATTGGAGGAGATCGAGCTCGACCGGCTGCTGGAGGTCGTCGGCGACGCGCCAACAATTGTCGGCGCGGGTGGCGGCCTGGCCGTGGATGCGGCCAAATATCTGGCGCTGCGCACCGGGCGGCCGCTCGTGCTGGTTCCCACTGCGTTGTCGTGCCTTGCCCCCTTCACGGTCGAAGTGGCCCGTCGGGTGCGGCGGCAGCACGTCTGGGTTGGCGACATCGCGGGCCGGGTGGTCATCGACCTGCAGCGGTTGGGCGCGGCCCCGGCGGCCTTGAACCGGGCGGGAGCAGCCGAGGTGGTGGCGACCATGACCGCCACGTGGGACTGGCGCCTCGCCGATGCGCGGGACAAGGGGCTGCCGTTCTCACCTGTCGTCGGCGAGCTCGGACAGCGGAGCCGGGCGCTCTTGGGTGAGGCGGCGGCCGACATCGCGGCGGGGTCCCGGGATGGGCTCGTGGTCTTGGCCGAGTTGCTCGGGGGGCTGGGAGCTGCTTCGGCGCGCTCGAGTCATCGCCGCCTGGTCGACGGCAGTGAGCACACCTTCGTGCAGGCCTACGAGCACCGGCTCGGTCGTCCGTCCTCGTATGGCGGCTTCTTGGGAGTGGGAACGGTGGCCATGGCCACCCTGCAGCGCTGGTACGGCGTATCGGCCGGCGGTCCCATCGACCCCGGGGAGGCGGTGGACCTGCTGACGCGCTGCCGGGTGGCAGCGAACCCGAACCAGCTGGGGTTGGATGAGGGCACGTTCCGCGGCTTGTTGCGGCACGCAGTGCGGTTCCACGTCGGCGAGTTCCTGCCGTGGAGCGTGCTGAACGAGGCGGACCTGAACTGGTCGGCTGCCGAGGAGATGTGGCGCATGTGCTGGCGTGTACCGGTGCTGCGCGAAGGCTGAACACCTGTTTGCTCGCTTGGGTGGAGAAGGCCGGCGCCTCGTCAGATTGACGCGGAGTGCTCGCTTCACCACGCCAGGTGATTTGGCGACACCCATTCAGCGGGACCGCGCTCTTTTCGCTGCATACGACTTTCGCCGGTGTCGAAACCACGGCCCGAAGGTGCCAAGCGAGCAGCCACTGGCGACCACCGGCTCGGGAGCGGCCAGTGGCTCGGGAGCCGCCAGTGGCCCGGGAGACCTTGCCCCCGATGC
>JAXDQG010000377.1:0-2827 GCA_034667945.1 Acidimicrobiia bacterium
TCGCTGATGGGTCACTCCCCGGCCCCGGACCTCTTGTGTTCCTTGCCCAACGACTCCGTCCATGAGGCCGTGCTGCGGGTGTCGGGGGCGTCCTCGGGCAGCACCCGTCGCCGACGCTCCAGCGTCATCCCACCCCGCACACTCTCCTCCTGCACCCGACCCACATCCCAAAGATCGACGGCCAGATTGGGCGAGTTCAACCAGTCGTTGCAACACCGGGCTGTTGTAGCGAGCGTAGCTGCTCTTCGAAGACCTCGGCCGGCGTCCGCCAACCCAGGACTTTGCGGGGCCGGTTGTTGATCGCCATGGCGACGGCTTCGAGGTCCGTGGACGACCACCGGGAGAGATCGGTGCCCTTCGGGAAGTACTGGCGCAGCAGCCCGTTCGTGTTCTCGTTCGTCGGTCGTTGCCAGGGCGAGTGCGGATCGGCGAAGAACACCTTCGTCCCGGTGTCGAGAGCGAACTGGGCATGGCCGGAGAGTTCCTTGCCACGGTCCCAGGTGAGGGTCTTGCGTAGCTGCTCGGGCAGCTGCGTCATCGACGTGGCGAGCGCCGCGTTCATCGCGATCGCGCCATAGCCCCCGAGTGAGGTGCCGTTCTTCATGGGCGGATTCTCGCCCCAGCCCTCCAGACGGGGCAGGTGCACGAGGAGCGTGGAGCGGCTGCTGCGCTCGACAAGCGTGCCGATCGCGGAGCGGCCCGTCCCGATGATCAAATCGCCTTCCCAGTGCCCGGGGACCGCGCGGTCCGTGGCCTCGGCGGGGCGTTCGCTGAGGACGACGTCCGCGGTGACATGCCCTTGCGGCTTGTTCTGTGACCGTGCACGGGGAGCTCGCAGCGCCCGGCCGGTACGCAGACACGTCACCAGCTCCCGCTTGAGCGCGCCACGGCCCTCGATGAACAGCGCCTGGTAGATCGCTTCGTGGCTGATGCGCATGGACTCATCATCGGGGAAGTCGCCCCGGAGCCGATGGGAGATCTGTTCCGGGCTCCACGCCGGCGCCCATCGCCTGTCCGGCCGGTGCGGTTTGTTCAGCCCTTTCCATACGCGGGTCTCGGGACCCGCGACGATCGTGCCGTCGGGTCGGCGGACGCTCCCATCCAGCCGCTCCTGCACGTACTCACGCAACCTGTCGTTGTTCACGAGCTTCGCTGTCTTCGGGCGCTTCGCGGCCTGCTGCGCCTTCCACTGGGCGACCGTCGCGCGGTATTCCTGCTTGCCGCCGCGCGTGGCGGCGTTGCGGCGCAGTTCGCGAGAGATTGTCCCGGGGTCTCGCCCCAGGGCGCGGGCGATCTCGCGCACGCCCTTGTGTATCGCCATGAGGATCGCGCTCTCCTCGCGCTCTTCGAACGTGAGGTACCGGCCCGAGGGCTCGGCCAACGAGATCGGAGGCATGCCGCCAGCGTGACGAAACCACCTCACACCCACCGGCCACGACACGCCGACCGCCAACGACGCCTCCACCGTCGTGACCCCCGTGGCGATCAGTCGCCAGAACTGGCGCTGCACGACCCGAGACGGATCAGGCCGCCCCGGCGAACGCATCGGCGGCCGCAACGCACGGTCAGCGCGCCACTGCCGACGCCGCCCCTCCGGGACATCGCTGGTCTTCAAACTCCAGTCCGCCGTAGCCACGTCGCACACCTCCGAGATCAGGGTGTTGCGACGACCAGTTGAATCCACCGTTGCTTCCGCGGTCGGAGTGAAATATCGCGCCGGCGGAGAGGCTCCTGTTACGGGCCGCGTTGTGGATCGCCCTGGATATCAGGGGGGTTTGATAGTGGTCGTCCATCGCATAACCGATGACTTCCTTCGTGCAGCAGTCGATGACCGTTGCGAGGTACAGCCAGCCTTCCCCGGTGGGGATGTAAGTGATGTCGCCGACAAGTTTTTCGCCGGGTGCGTCAGCGGTGAAGTTTCGGCCGACGAGGTCCGGCACCTGGCCGGCCGCGGCCTGGGTGAGGCTGGACCTCTTCGGCCGCGGCTGGCAGGGCTCAAGGCCCAACTCGCGCATGAGCAGGCGGACAAGTTCCAGGCCGGCGGTGACGCTCCAACGGTCCAGCTGGGCCTGGATGCGCCGGTGCCCGTAGGTGCCGTCGGACATGTCGAAGGCTTTCTCGATGAGCAGTTTCAGTTCCTCGCGCCGCTGGGCCGTCGCGGATTCCGGGCGGGATCGCCAGTCGTAGTAGCCGGATCTGGAGACGCCGAGGCGACCGCACATGAACTCGACGCTGTATGCGCACTCCGTAGTGTCGAGCCGCATCTCGTCGATGAACTCGTACTTGCTTGCTACCGGGGATCCTGGGCGAAGTACGCTGCGGCTTTTTTCAGGAAGGTCACTTCCATCTCCAGCTCGCGGTTGCGTCGTTCGAGTTCTTTGAGGCGTGCCCGCTCGTTCACGCTCAGTTCCGCATCGGGAGCCGGCTCCTGCTGCTTCTGGTGCTTCTTGACCCAGCCGCGCAGTGTCTCCGGGTTCAGCTCAAGCTCCCGGGCGACTTCGGAGATCGTCTTGCTCGACCTCAACGCGATCTGGACGGCTTCCTCGCGGAACTCCGGCGAGTACTTACTGGGTGGCGCCACTTCTTCCTCGTTTCCTGTTCAGGACAACCCTATTGGGTCCCTGTCCGGGAACTTCGTGGCCCCTCAACCGCGGTTCTCGAGGCAGTCGCGGGGCAGGGAAACGATCTCGTTGGGGCGCCGTCCGGTGTCCCTGAGCAGGATGTACAGGGTGCGGTACATCAGCTGCAGGTCTGCTGTGGTGAGGGTGCGCCGGCCGCGGGCCCGGCCTTGGCCGAGAAGGTCGAGGTGGGCGTCCAGCTGCCGGAT
>JAXDQG010000378.1:0-3120 GCA_034667945.1 Acidimicrobiia bacterium
CGTCCAGACGACCGACGCGGTGATCGTGGGCTTCGATGACAACGGGCTGACCGTTCTGCACCACCCGACCGGTCAGACCAGGGCGCGGCCGTTCGACTGGTGCGTGCTGGCGGTACCGCCGGTGCCGGTGGATGAGCTGTACCACCAGCTGAAGGGCCGAGTCGGCGAGCTGCATCGCGTGGGCGACTGCCTGGCGCCCCGAAGGGCCCATGCAGCCGTGGTCGAGGGTCGACGGGTGGGGGCTGCGCTGTGATCGCCGTCGTGCCGGTCCGCAACGGCGAGCTGCCCGACGGCGGTGACGAAGCTGTGGGCGAAGCCGGCGGCCGGGTGGTCCTGATCGGCTCGGATGTCGCCGAGGCAGCGTCCGGGCTGGGGGGCGTGGCCGTCGACGTGTTCCTGGCCGAGGCGGGGGCCTTCGCCCCGGCCAGCTGGGCCGGTCAGCTGGCCAAGGTGCTGGTCGACGAACAGGTGGTGCTCTTGCCTGGGTCGCCCGACGGGCGTGACCTGGCGCCCCGGCTGGCCGATCGCCTGGATCGCCCGCTGCTCTCCGGTGCCATCGAGGCGCACGACGGGTGCGTCCGGCTCCGGCGTCGGGGCGGGCTCACGGTCGAGGTGGTCAGTGTCGACCGGCCGTACATCGCGACCCTCGTCCCGGGGGTTCGAGGCGTCCAGCCCGGCGCCGACTCCGCCCGGGTTGTCCGCCTCCGGCTGGATGCACCGGCCGCGGTGGACGACGCCGAGGTGCTCGAGATCCTCCCCGCTGATCCGGCGACGATCGACCTCGCCGAGGCCGCACGCATCGTCGGCGCTGGCGTTGGGCTCGGCTCAGCGGAGGCCGTGGACCTGCTACGTCGGGTTGGTCTGGCCCTCGGCGCCGCAGCCGGGGGCACCAGGGTCGTGACCGATCTCGGCTGGCTGGCGGAGGACCGCCAGATCGGCACGACCGGCGTGGCCGTCGATCCCCGTCTCTACCTGGCGTTCGGCATCTCCGGCGCCGTGCAGCACGTGGCCGGCCTGGGCCGTCCCGATCACGTGGTGTCCATCAACCTCGACCCGGCCTGTCCCATGTCGGCGTTGGCCGATCTGGCGGTGGTGGCCGACGCGCCGGCGACGCTGCGCGCCCTCGCCGGGTTGCTCGGTGTGACCTTCCACCACAGCGGACGAGCGGTGGATGCGGCCACGCGCCAAGACGCTCAGCAGGCAGTGACATGAACGATGTAGTGACATGAACGATGTAGTGACATGAACGATGCCGACGTCATCGTGGTGGGGGCCGGGCCGGCGGGATCGGCCGCTGCGCTGACGGCTGCTCGCGCCGGGGCCCGGGTGCTGCTCCTCGAGCGGGGACCGTTTCCGGGTTCCAAGAACATGTACGGCGGAGTGGTGTACGGACGGATCCTGGACACGCTCGTGCCGGGCTGGTGGGACCAGGTGCCGGTGCAGCGCTGGGTGACGCGCCGGGCCACGATGCTGCTCACGGACACGCAATCGCTGACGGTCGACTTTCGGAGCGAGGCCTGGGGCAAGCCGCCGTACAACGGCTGCACGACGTTCCGCCCGGACTTCGATGCCTGGCTCGCGGCGCAGGCGGTCAAGGCGGGCGCCGAGCTGATCTGCAGCACCACGGTGACCGGCCTGCTGCGTGAGGCGGACGGCCGTGTGGTGGGCGTCCGTACCGACCGTCCCGACGGTGAGCTGCGGGCGGCGGTCGTCGTGGCCTGTGACGGCGTCAACTCCTTCCTGGCCAAGGAGGCCGGCCTCTACCACCACGGCGACGCCGAGAACTTCACGCTTGGTGTCAAGGAGGTACTGGCACTGCCCAGCGAGGAGATAGACAAGCGGTTCGGTCTCGAGGCTGATCACGGGGCGGATCTCGAGATCATCGGGTGCACCCGGGGCATCCCTGGCGGTGGCTTTCTCTACACCAACCGGGCGTCGCTCGCGGTGGGCGTCGTCGTCTCGGTGAGTGGCTTGGCCAAGTCGAAGACGCGGCCTGAGGAGCTGATCGCGGAGCTCAAGGCGCATCCGTCCATCGCCCCGTTGGTACGAGGTGCTGAGCTGGCGGAGTACTCCGCGCATCTCATCCCCGAGGCGGGCTATCGCATGATCCCGGGGCTCAACGCGCCCGGGCTGGTTGTCGCCGGTGATGCGGCGGCACTGTGCCTGGCCGCCGGACTGTGGTTGGAAGGCGTGAACTTCGCCATCGGCTCGGGGGCGGTGGCCGGCGAGCTCGCGGCCGCTGCGTCGAAGCTCGAGGGGCCAACCGCCGAATCTGACCGGATCCTTGCTTCCTATCGGTCCCGCCTCGAGGCGACCTTCGTCCTTGCCGATCACCAGAAGCTGCGAGGTGCACCGCACCTCGTGCTGTCCGACCGGATGCAGCAGCGCTATCCGCAGATGGTCTGCAATCTCATCGAATCCCTGTTCACGGTGACCAACCCGGTACCCAAGAAAGGCATCGGCAACTTGCTTCGGCGGGAGGCCAAGCGGGCCGGCGTGAAGGCCCGGCACCTGGCGGCCGACGGACTGGCCGCTTGGCGGACCTTCGGCTGAGGTGCTGCCGGGGGCCGGCGTCCACGACGATGGTGAGGCCGTCGCCCTCCTCCTCGACGCCGGCGCGGACTCGTCGCCCGTGCGGGTGGTCGTCCCGGCCTCACTATCGGTGGGGCTACGCTGGGCGAGACTTACATCGTCTGTGACGGATCCACCAGTGGATAACTGGTCCGTCAACCAGCTCTGCTCCGAAAGAAAGACATGGCCGCAGCCGACCTTCATGAGCTTTCCGGTGCTTTCGCACTTGATGCTCTCGATGGTGAGGAGCTGAGCCAGTTCGAAGCCCACCTGCTCGAGTGCGCCGAGTGCGAGCGCGAGGTCGATTCGTTCCGTGCGGCCGCGGCCATGCTGGCGGCGACGGTGGAGACCACGCCGCCGACGCACTTGGCGGCGGCGGTGTTCGCCACTGCGGCGACCCGGCAGCAGGTCCGGCCGCCCGTCGCGCTCGCTGGTCGTCCGGATGCGCGCTCCGGCCGCCCCCGGGACGGCATCGACGTGATCGTGTCGGACGACGAGGACTTGGTCGCCGCCGGGGGAGCTCAGTCGGGTGATCGCGCGGCTGCTGTC
>JAXDQG010000379.1:0-5330 GCA_034667945.1 Acidimicrobiia bacterium
CCATGGGCCAAGACCGTGTTGGCCCACAGGTTGAAGACGTCCTGGCCGGCGCCGGGCGCTTCGACCCGGGCGAACTCCTGCTCAACCACCCGCGCCAACTCGGGCGCCAATCCCCGGCCCAACCAGGATTCGGGCCAGCGAGGCGTGGCCCAACGGGCATCCACCACCCGGGCGAGCCATTCCCGACCGGGCAGCCCGGGCCGCCAGTTCTCAGCCAACCAGCTCCGCACATCCTTCCGCACGCGTGCGGCCTGAGGGTCATCGACATTTGTGTGCGTAGGGCTGGTGCCGGTCGACCCAATGCCCGTGCCCAGCTGACTCGAGTCGGCCAATGTCGATCCCCCTTGAACGAACGATCCCCTTGAACGAACGATGGATTGAAACGAACGATGAATTGAACGGACGCTTCAGCAGCGCCGGCGCCGATCTGCACCCTGCCACACGACAGAGCCACCGACGGCCGTGGCCGACCGCGAGCTTGCTGCGAGCCGCGCTACGTTGACGCCACGGTGTGTCGGATGACACATCTCGTGTCATCCGTGAGTCCGGGGGGACGGCCATGACCAGGGGGGAACGTTGAGAAGATCACGGTTTGGCGCGGTTGCGATCGGACTGCTCAGCCTCACGCTCGTGGCGGCCGCTTGCGGTAGCAGCGCAAAGAAGACCGCTACTTCGGAGAGCAGCTCCACGACGGCGGTGGCCACCTCATCCACCACCTCCGCCAGTAACGGCACGACGACGACTTCCGGTCCGCAGCCGCAAACCATGGATCAGTGGGAAGCCCTCTGGGCGAATGAGCGCAGCGCCATCATCAAGCGGATCAAAGACAACAAATGGGGCAAGTCCGCCGATGGCAAGACGGTCACCGGTCCCATTGGTTTCACCATCGACCTGTCCAAATGCCCGGCCGGGTGGAACGACTCCGAAGGCCTCAGCGACACGTCGATCAAGATCGGTCAGACCCTCGCACAGTCCGGAACCCTGGCGGCCTCGCTGTACTACGGCAAGGGGCAGGACGCCATTCTCGCCTATTACAGCGACAAAGGCGCTTTCAAAGATGTCAACGGCAAGACCCGTAAGGTTCAGTACATCCAGAAGGACGACGGATACGACCCGGCACGTACCATCCCGCAGGTCGACGAGCTGATCGACTCCGAGAAGGTCTTCGCCATGATCACACTTGGGTCGCCCAACACGATGAAGACCTACGACAAGTTGAACCAGCGTTGCGTGCCCCACATCTTCAATCAGACCGGTCACCCGGCGTGGGGCGACCCGGTGAACCACCCGTGGACGGCGGGCCTGGGGCTGGCCTACACCACAGAGGCGGTGCTCTGGGGCGCGTTCATCGACCAGCACATCAACGAGTTCCCGGGCGGCAAGGTGACCGTGGCATCGCTGGTGGTGAACAACGAGTTCGGCAAGATCTACGACGTCGGCTTCAAGGCGTACCTGGCCACGTCGGTCAACAAGGACAAGATCAATTACGTGTCGGAAACCGTCGAGCCGCAGGCGCCGACGATCACCGACCCGATGACCACCTTGGCGTCGAAGAACCCCGACGTGTTCATCTCCATGACCGCCGGCACATTCTGTGCCCAGTCCGTGGTGGAAGCCGCTCAGAACGGCATGCACGGCAAGGTGAAATACATGTGGCAGCCGAATACTTGCGCTGGCACCACGCAGCTCAGCAAGGCCAAAGTCGGCGGTGACGGCTCCGCGTCAGAGGGCTGGTGGATCGTCAACGGCGGCAACAAGGACATCCTGGACCCTGCACAGCAGTCCGACCCCGCCATCAAATGGGCACGTGAGATCTTGACGAACAAGGGCATCGATCCGGCAGCCGACAACAACCTCGGTCTCGGCATGATCTACGGCTGGGCCTGGGCCCAGACGTTGCAAATCGCCGGTTCGCTAGACGGCGGCCTCAACCGCAGCAACCTCCTGTTGGCCGCGCGCAGCCTGGACGTGATCAATCCGTTCCAGCTGACCGGCATGACGTTCCATGCCGACGGCAACAAAGACTCCTACTTCACGGAAGGCGGCATCTACCAGCAGTGGGAGACGGCCAAGCAGAGTTGGTCCAACCGGGGGACGGTGATCAATCTCGACGGCAAGTCGAAGAACTGCAACTTCGACCAGGCCTCGGGCGTCTGCAAGCTCTATTGAGGTCGGGACGCCGCCGGAGCCCCGCACCCTCTGAGTCGACTGAGCCGAGCGCGTCCTCGGGCGGGCCGGCTCAGCGGTGGGCGCTCCGGCGGCGCAACGTCGACGCGAGCGCTTCCAACGCAGCGTTCACGGCCTGCTCGCGAACCTCGTGGGGGGAGCCGTCGAAATGGTGCTCTTCGACCGTGCACCGACCGCGATCGGCCACAGCCACCAGCACTGTGCCGACCTCGCGGCCCTCCAAGGACTCGGGACCAGCCACCCCCGTCGTCGATACGGCCACCTCCGCGTCCAATGTGCGGACCACGCCCAGGGCCATCTGCTCGGCGCATGACTTGGTCACCACGCACCCGCGCTCCACCCCGAGCACGGAAAACTTCACCTCGGCGTCGTAGGCCACCACGCCGCCGCGCAACCACTCACCCGAGCCGGGGACCGCCACCAGGCGAGCGGTGACCGCACCTCCAGTCAGCGATTCGGCGACGGCCACGGTCACACCCTCGTCACAGATCAGCTCGTGCAGCTGGTCCGCATCGATCATCGATCATCTCCTCCCGCTTGCGCTCTCGCCGTTCTGGCATGCCCCGTTTGGACGCCGCGCAAATCGCTGCCGAGCGCGCCAAGCGCGCCGAGCGCGCCGAGCGCGCCGGGCCGTCGCCCGCTCCGCCCAACAACCCGATCCGCCCAGCGACCCAACCCGCCCGGCGACCCAACCCGCCCGGCGACTCAGTCGAAGCGCGCTCGCAGCTGGGGAACGACCTGCTTGGCGAACCGCTCGAGCGAGGCGTTCATGATCGACGGCGGAAGTCCGGGCGGACCGCCCCAGCTCACCAGATCGGTGATGCCGTGTTCATCGATGAGGTTCGACAGCTCGGCCACGCAATGGTCGACACCACCGACCGTCCATTCGAGCGGATTGAGCGGAATCGGCTGGCGCGGACCATCGCCCCGTCCCATCTGGTCGGCACTCGCCTTGATGAGCCCGACATAGACGTCTCGCCGATACTTCTCCGCCACCCGGACGGGTTCCCATTCACGCTCGGGATCGTCGGTCACGAACACGCCCCGGATGAGCCCTACCCGATAGCCGTCGGGATCACGGCCCGTGGCACGCAACTCGGCCTGCCACGGGTCGAGCACCGCATGACGCAGACCTTGGGGCAGCAGGTTCGTATCGAAGCGGGCCGCCCGTAGGGCGCCGGCCCTGCTGGTGGCGGCGATCCATAGCGGCGGCCCACCGGGCTGGACCGGCTCCGGCGTGACTCGAAGGTCGCGGAACGACCAACGCTTGCCCTGAAACGTGAAGGGCTCTCCGGACCATGCCAGGCGAAGAACCTCTATGGCCTCTTCTGTCAAGGACACGCGGCGCGTGCGGGGAATGCCGAAACCGGCGAACTCGTGGGCCGCGTAACCCATGCCCGCGCCCAGCTCCATCCGGCCGTTGGAAATGTTGTCCAGAATGGCCAGATCCTCGGCCAGGCGGAGAGGGTGGCGGAACGGCATGAGGCAGATGTCGGTCGAGAACCGCAACCGCGTCGTTCGTGCCGCTGCTGCACCCGCAACCGGCACGAAATTGGGGAGGTACCCGTCCTCGATGAAGTGATGCTCGGTGAACCAGCACAGGTCCAGTCCCCACTGCTCGGCCAGCTCTATCTGCTCGAACGTCTCCGCGTAGACCCGCGGCATGGGTACGTCGCTACCGGGCGGGCAGCGGAAGTCGTGCACGATGCCGAAGCGAAGAGGAGGGCTCATGGCGGGGGACCGTAGCCGTAGAGCGACAGCCGGAACAGGTACTGGAACGTCCGACTCCAGCGCGGCCCCGCGCGGTGTGCCGACGCGCCTCGGATGCACATCGCAACCGGCGTAACACCGCTCAACGAGGCAATTCGAGGGGTCGACCTAGGGTCAATTCGTCTCCGCGAGCGGCCGACTCCGCGGCTCAATCGCACCAGCGAGAGAGCCGCTTAACGGCTCGTTGATCAAGTGCTCACTTGGTTAAGTCTATCCAAAGACCCATAGCTATCCCTTTGCCAAATCGCACTCTTCACAAGGGCGAAGGGGCGGTTCAAGCAGTCCGCTCGGGCATGGCACGTCCCTTCGGCAGCAGAGGAGAGCACATGGTAAAGCGGAGAATCGTGACCTCCATCGCTGCAGCCTTGACCGCTTTGACTGCGGTTTCGGGCATGGCGGCGATGGCAGCTGAACCGACAGCAACAGGCTTGGTCGCGGTGGGCCCCACTAGCCCGTCACACGGCTTCCCCGTGTGGTACCGGGACGCAAACGGCCTGACACTGGAGCAGTGCCTTGACGGCGCTAACCCGCTCTGCGGTTTCTTGCCTGGTGACATCCCCGACCCGAACAGGGCGATCTCGTTCCCCGCCAACTTCCCCGAAGAAGCCTTCTGGATGCTGGCGGGCGCCACCATGGCGACCAGGAACGGAGGAAGCGCCGGCCTGACCCTTGGGCTGGAGGGTGCCTTCGCCAACGGCGCCGTTGTCCCCGGTGACCAGGTCAGCTTCGGCCGAGTCCGCATCCGCGTCGACAACCTGGTGGAGGGTGCCACCTACAAGGTCACCCATCCCTACGGTGTCGACACCTTCACCAATGTGTCGGGCGGTGTGAAGTCCATCAACTTCACCGACGACGTTGGCATTGCCCGCAATGACTTCACCGGTGCCCTCAACAGTCGAGTCGGACCGTTCCTGACCTGGGACCCTATCTCCGAGGCTCCGGCCGGCTTCGTTGGTGATCCTGACGTCGACCACCGCGTCACAGGTAGCCCTTATGGCACCAATGTATTCCGCATAGAAGGTCCCAATGTGGGTGAGGCGGGCTCGCCGTTCCTCTGCACGCCCAGCAGCCTCGACTGCATCCAGACTGACCTGTTCTCGCTCATGGGCAAGGTGGCCACCGCGTCAGGGGTAACTGCGGACGCCGCCTATTTCACCCGTACGGCTGATGGTCGCTCGGTCATCGACGTCTATGCGCACACCGATCCTCTGGACAACATCCGCGTGACCGGTCAGGGCTTCTCGACCACCGAGCTGGCCGCCGACCCGTCGGGTCGGTACTACGCCCGCCTCGACGTCAAGGGCCCCGTTCCCCAGACGATCACGATCTCGAACCTCTCGGACCAACCCGCGACCGTTGTGACCACGAAGGTC
>JAXDQG010000380.1:0-7778 GCA_034667945.1 Acidimicrobiia bacterium
GTCGATCCCCTCCAGCGAGCGATGGCCCGACCCGGCCCCGATGGCGGGGTCGTGGGCCCGGACCCGGGCGCCCCGGGCGAGGAGCCGGCCGATGACCTCCAGCGACGGCGACATGCGCAGGTCGTCGGTGCGGGCCTTGAACGTGAGCCCCCATGCGGCGATCTTCACGCCGTCGATGGAGCCGCCAACCATGCGCACCACTTTCTCGGCGGTGCGGGCGAACTGTTCGTCGTTGACCTCGACCACGCCCCGCAGCAGCCTGAAGGCGTAACCGTGGTTCTCGGCGATGTGGATGAGCGCCTTGGTGTCCTTGGGGAAACAGGAGCCACCCCAGCCCGGGCCCGGGCGTAGGAACTCGTGGCCGATGCGCTTGTCGTAGCCCATCCCAAGGATGACGTCGTTGACATCGGCACCGACCGCTTCACAGATGGCCGCCACGGCGTTGACGAAGGAGAGCTTGGTGGCCAGGAAGGCGTTGCAGGCGTACTTGATGGTCTCGGCCGAGGCAGGATCCGTCACCATGAGCGGGGCGGGCACGCCGACGTAGAGGGCCGCTACCCGGACAGCTGCCGACTGATCGTCCGCGCCGATGACCACCCGGTCGGGCTGCAGAAAGTCGCTGACCGCGTTGCCCTCGCGCAGGAACTCGGGGTTGGACACCACGAAGACATCCGACCGGCCGAGCGCCCGCTCGACCACCCGCGTCGAGCCCACCGGCACGGTGGACTTGTTGACCACGACCGCCTCGGCGGGGAGCACCGGTCCGATCTCCCGGGCGGCGGCCTCGATGTAGCTCAGGTCAGCTGAGCCGTCGGGGCCCTCGGGCGTGGGCACGCACAGGTAGGCGAACTCCGACGTACGAGCCGCCTTGGCCGCGCCGACCACGAAGGTGAGCCGGCCGGAGGCACGACCCTCCTCGACCACGCGATCGAGCCCGGGCTCGTGGATGGGGATCTCGCCGCGGTTGAGCCTGGCCACCTTCTCGACATCGATATCTGCACAGATCACTTCATGGCCGAGGTGCGCGAAGCAGGCGCCGGTCGTGAGCCCGACATACCCCGTGCCGATGACCGCGATCTTTCCCATCGAGAGACTCCGCCTTTCCAAGCTGGGTACGGGCGGATCCGACATCTCACCGCTCCGAGCACGTGTGGGTCGCCGGCCCACCACGACAATTGCCGGGCACAGTTTTAGCCGGGCGTCCCCGGCGCTCCACTCGCCGGAAGCCGAACTGGCAACGGGCCGGGGGGCAGCGTCCTCCGCTGACGGCATGCCGCCAAGGCCGGACAACGCTCATCGGCACGCCTTTCCGGTGTCGTCGACCGGCACGATGCCGACCCGGGTGGTGGACGTGGTCGTCGGCAAGGTCGTGGTGGGAGCGTCGGAGCTGCTCGACCCCGGCGCAGTCGTCGTGGTGATCGCCGAGGCCGGCAGCGGCTGGGCGCGGACGCCCTGGAAGTCAAGCCCCGTTGTCAACTCGACGCCGGCATTGTCGAGCGACTCGACCTGCACCAGCTTGGCGGGGCCGTTCAGGTAGCGGGCCAGCAGCTGCGCCGATGCCGCGTCCGCCGCCAAATAGCGGATGGTGAGTTGCTGTTGTCCAGTGGTGGGGGCATCGGCCACCAGATCGACCGTGAAGCCGGCAGCTTTGAGGGCGTCGCCGGTGGAACGGCCTTCGTTGACCCGTCCGCTGCCGTTCAGCACGGTGACCCGCACGTCAGAGACGGCGGCCACCTCCGGTGAGACACCGCGGAAGACGTCCAGCACCGGCTTGGCCTCCTTGTCGATCAAGCGCACGATCGACAGGTCTCCGGCCCAGTCGATCACCACCGGCAGTGAGAAGGTCTGGAAGGTGTCCGGGTTGAAGGACCGGAAGCGATTGGCGAGCGAGGCGATGTCGGACGTCTTGAACTGGTCGTCGACCGTGATGGCGGCGAGGGAGGCATCGACCAGCCGGTTGAGGGTGATGGGGTTGCGCAGCCCCTTCTCGGAGGCCCGCTTGATGGCCTTGCGGATGAAGTCCTGCTGGCGGCTGATGCGGGACAGGTCTGCCGCACCGTCGTACTGCCAGGTGCCGTCCTGGAAGTACTCCAGGTGGCGGGAGCGCACATAGTCCAGGGCCCGGGTGCCGTCCAACGTCACACAGCCGGGCTGGCTCACGTCGAGACCCGTCCACTCGTCACGAACCGGCATGTTGAACGCCATGGGCACCCCACCGACCACGTCGACCAGCTTCTGGAACTGCTGGAAGTCGACCTGCACGTAGTGGCTGATCTTGATGCCGAAGTTCTGGGTGATCGTGCGGATGAGCAGGTCAGGCCCGCCGATGGGCAGGGCGGCATTGATCTTGTTCCTGGCGCCGTTGCCGCCGAGGGGCAGCCACAGGTCGCGAGGGAAGGACAGGAGGGCGGCCTTCTCCTGGGAAGGGTCGATCCGCAACACCATGATCGTGTCGGAGTTGAGGGTCTGCGATCGGCCCTGCATGCGCGGATCGTCGGACTCGAGACCCACGTCGCTGTCGACACCCACCATGAGGATGTTCTGCACGGCGTCGTTGCCGGACTGGGCGCTGGTCTCCGACAGCGTGGCCCCCAGCGAGATGCGCTGCAGCCGTCCCACCTTGCTGTCGACGTAGGCCAAGCCCGCAGCGGCCGCGAAGGCGGCCAAGATGACAACGAGGTTCACCGCCAGGAGCAGCCGCTGGGGCCAGGTGCGGCGCAACTTGGCGCCGTCGGGCACAGCAGTCACGGGAGCGGAGGCTACCAGTGCCCCCAGCGCGGCCTGGGTACAGGGCCTGGGGCTGTGACCAGGGGTGATCGGTGTACGGGTGCGGCCGTGATCTGCGGGCGGGGCGAAGAAGGCCTTTGTGAACGGGGCCATGCAGGTCGGGGCGGCGGTGCGACAGGTGGCGCACGCCGACACGCCCGCCCAGGTAGCCCGGGCCACGCAGATGCTGACAGAGCTGCGGCGATCGCTCAGCCGCAGCGTTATCGCTCAGCGGCGACGGTTGCGCTGCTGGCGGTAGATCTTCGACGGGACGCGCCCGCCGCACCGGTCACAGGTATCGGCCCAGGGCGCGCAGCTTCGCCCGCAGGTGGCGCATCGCCCGAAGGTCGAGCGCACCACCTCGTCACCCAGCACTGCTGTGATGCGTTCCGCCGCGGCCTGCTCGACGCCGAGCAAGTCGTCGCGCTGCAGACCTCCGACCCCCGGGAAGGCGTTGGCCAGCGCCGCCAGCCCTCGCGCCCGGGCCGCCACGCGCTCCGCCTCCTCCAGCGTCCATCGATCCGGCTGGTCGGCCGCAGGCGCTGGTCGCAGGCGACGGTGGGGCTGCACGATGGCCCGGCCCACCTCGACGACCCACTCCGGGTCCTCGACCGGAAGTGTGGCCAGTCGCCACAGCTCGTCCGGCTCGAGCTGGGTGGTGAGTCCAGCGACCGCCAAGGCGTGGAGGGCTCGGGACACTGGTCGCAGCGAGGCGGGCCTCAGCCAGGGGTGCTCCGCCAGCTCGTGCTGGGCGGTGGCCTCCCAGGCGTCGACCGCCGCCACCAAGCCGGGCCCATCCGCCGCGCCCAGGTCGGCAAAGGCGGGGCGAATGGCCGCAGTGGTCAGGTCCGGACCGACGGCTCGGGCTCCGCCGCTGGCCTCCACGGCCTGGCGCACCAGGGTGGCGTTGGCTTCGAGGCCCACGACGTTGCGCAGGACGAGGGCGTCACCGTGCTCGGCGAGGCCGAACCTGCCGGCTCGTCCGATGATCTGGGCCAGCTCCCAGAGATGTAGCGGCCGGCGGCGCTGACCGTCGTACTTGCTGGTCTCGGCCATGACCACGGCCCGAGCCGGAAGGTTGATGCCGTGGCCGATCACGTCGGTGACGCACAGGATGTCCAGCTCGCCGGAGAGAAAGCGCCGGATTTCCGCGCGACGGGCACCGGGTGGCAGGGCCCCGTAGAGCACGCCCGTGCGTTGGCCGGAGGCGGCGGCGATGTCGCGGGCCAGTGCGAGCACGGCCCGGCGGGAGAAGGCCACCACGAGCGAGCCCGGGGGGACCGTGGCCGGCTCGACCGTGCCACCCCACGTGAGCGGGACGAGGCGCTGGTGCTTTCGGACCTCGAGCAGGGACCCGAATGCCCGGCGCAGCAGTGGCTCGGTGTTGGGCGCCCCAACCAGGCGAATGTGGCAGTAAGTGGCCCCGGCGAGCAGGCGCCCCCAGGCCCAGCCACGGTCTGGGTCGTCGACCCAGTGGACCTCGTCAAGGACGAGTACCTCGCCCTGCAGGGGCGCCAGTTCGGTGGTGCAGCAGACGATGGGCGCCCCGGGATTGATGCGCTCCTCTCCGGTGATCAGCCCGACCGCGTCGGCGGAAAGCTGTGCAAGGAGCTTTTCGTAGCCCTCGCGGGCGAGTAACCGGAGCGGAGCGGCGTAGGTTCCGGCGCCGGCTTGGACAAGCAGTTGGAGCGCGTCGTAGCTCTTGCCACTGTTGGTGGGGCCGAGGTGGGCGACGACGGATGCCGGTTCGGCGCGGCGAGCGGGAAGGTGCAGGTGCACGTTTCCGCACGCTAGGGGTCGCAGGAGCGGTTTCCCGCAGCCATCGGGGCGAGCGGGTTGCCCTACCGTTGCCAAGCAAGTGTTAGTCCGCAACCGTGCGCTGAATGCCGGCTGTGGTCGCATAGGGCTTTGTCCGGTGACGAAACATCGACGTTGGAAATGGCGCCTGCTGGGAGGATGTGTGGGGCCGAGCGCCCCCGTGCCATGCTCCCAGCCAACAGGGGCGAACCGCGGCCGTCGCCGACGGGAGGCAGGCGGCCGGCGTCGCGTCCCCGGAGAAGCGCTCCGTCCCAGCCGGCCGTCCCAGGCGGCGTTTCGTCCCGGAGAAACACCGACGCAGTCCGCGTAGGAGACATGGTGTCGCGCGGCTCAGCACTGAGAGCGATGAGACGGCCTCAATTAGTGAGCCCGCATCCGCTGCCGACGGCGTGACCGATCCGCCGAGACCCGCCCCCGCGAGGCCTACGCTCGTCTTTGGTGACAACCACCTGGTGGATCAACGGCGCGCTGGTTCCCGCAGCCCAAGCCGCCGTTGCCGCCGACGACCACGGACTCATCGTGGGTGACGGTGTCTTCGAGACGCTCAAGATCGAATGCGGCATCCCTTTCGCCATCGGACGCCACCTAGCTCGGCTCCGCCGGTCGGCCACTGGGCTCGGTATCCGCGTGCCCTACGACGACGACCAGCTACGCGCGGCCATCTCTCACACCGTGGCCGCGTCGAATCTCGACCGGGCACGCCTCCGCCTGACGGTGACGGCCGGCCGGGGACCCCTCGCATCCGGTCGCGGCGAAACGACTTCCCCGGTCCTCCTCGGCGTCGAGCCCCAGCCGCCACCGCAGCAGACCTCCCGGGTCGCCAATGCCCCTTGGGCTCGCAACGAGCGCGGCGCCACCACCGGCATCAAGACCACCTCCTACGCCGAGAACGTGATCGCCCTGGCCTGGGCCCGCCAGCGCAAGGCAGACGAGGCCATCCTGACCAACACCGCCGGGCGCCTTTGCGAGGGGACCGGGTCCAACGTCTTCGTGGTCATCGACGGGAGAACTCTCACCCCCGCCGCTCTCGGCCGGCTGCCTGGCCGGCATCACCCGTGCTTTGCTGCTCGAGGTGGGCGTGGCGGAGGAAGCCGACCTTTTGCCGACCTGGTAGCCCGCTCCAACGACCCGTGATCCGACGGACCGGGCCCGACGGTCAGGAATCAGCCAGCCGCAGGTGCACCACGTCAGCCGCCGCGATCGTGTGCTCGTCCTCGCCGTCGTCCACCACGAGGTGCCCGTCGTCAGTGATGTTCCGGGCTACTCCCAGCAGTGGCCCATCCGGCTGCTCGACCCGTACGTGGCGGCCGATGGTCGCCGACCACTGGCGATAGCGGGCTGGAACCTCACCATCTTCGACGCGGCGGTACAGCGGATCGAAGTGGCTGAGCAGCGAGACAAGCAGATCCTCACGATCGACCGCGGCCCCGGCCAGCTCGCCGAGCGACACTCCCTGCACCGCCAAACCCAACGGCACTCCCCCGTTGACGTTCATGCCCATGCCGATCACCATGGCATCGACGCTGCCTGTCGGCCCGATCTGAGACTCGGCCAGGACACCCGCAACTTTGCGGCTGCCGGTCCCGTCGTAGACGTCGTTGGGCCACTTCAACCCGACCCGCACGCCGGCCACCTCGAGACACGCCTCGGCTGCCGCCACCGACCACGCCATCGTCAACCGGCCGAGTCGTGACGGCGGAACCGTCGGCCGGAGCAGTACGGACACCATGAGCTGCGCCCCCGGGGAGTCGACCCAGGACCGGCCCCGCGTGCCCTTGCCCGCGGTTTGGTGCTCAGTGGCACGGACCAACCCCTCCGCGTGGCCGGCCGCGGCCCGGGCCAGCAGATCGGTGTTGGTCGAGCCGGTCTCGTACACCCATTCGACCTGGGAGAACGGGGTGCCGGCCAGCTTCGATCTGGCACGATCCCCCGGCAGGGCGCTATCCATACGTCGTGTTCTCCAAGGTCCTCATTGCCAACCGCGGCGAGATCGCCGTCCGGGTCATCCGGGCGTGCCGTGAGCTCGGCGTCAAGACGGTAGCTGTCTACTCCGAGCTGGACCGCAACGCTTTGCACGTTCGGTTGGCGGACGAGGCATACGCGCTCGGCGGGCAAACCGCTGCCGAGAGCTACCTCAACACCGAGGCGATCCTCGACGCGATTACCCGTTCAGGCGCCGAGGGGGTGCATCCCGGGTACGGGTTCTTCTCGGAGAACGCCGACTTCGCCCGGGCCATCACCGAACGCGGCGTGGTGTTCATCGGTCCGCCGCCCAGCGCCATTGAGTCGATGGGAGACAAGGTCTCCGCCCGGCTCGCGGCCGAGCGGGTCGGGGTGCACGGGGTCCCCGGAACCACCGAGTTCATCACCGACCCCGCGCAGGTCCGGGCCTTCGGGAAGGAGTTCGGCTACCCCATCGCGATCAAGGCCGCGTACGGCGGTGGCGGCCGGGGCATGAAGGTCGTGCCCGACGAGGCCTCTATTGACGCCGCGCTCGAGTCGGCCAAGCGCGAGGCCAAGGCCTACTTCGGGCGAGACGAGTGCTACATGGAGCGCTACCTCACCCGGCCCCGGCACGTCGAGGTCCAGATCCTCGCCGACACGCAAGGGAACGCCGTCTACCTGGGCACCCGTGATTGCTCGGCCCAGCGCCGCCACCAGAAGCTGATCGAGGAGGCCCCGGCTGCGGGGATCCCCGACGAGACGCTCCGGGCCATGGGCGAGGCTGCCGTCAAGGTCGCCCTCGGCTGCGGCTACGTCAACGCCGGCACCTGCGAGTTCCTGTACCAGGACGGCGAGTTCTTCTTCCTCGAGATGAACACCCGCCTGCAGGTCGAGCACCCGGCCACCGAGCTGGTCACCGGGCTCGACCTGGTGGAGCTGCAGTTGCGGGTCGCCTCCGGTGAGCCGTTGCCGCTTTCGCAGGACGACGTCGAGATCCGGGGACACGCCATCGAGGTGCGCATCAACGCCGAGAACCCCAGCGGCGGCCGCTTCCTCCCGTCTCCCGGACCCATCCACAAGCTCCACGTACCGTCGGGCTTCGGCGTCCGCTGGGATGGGGGCTACGAGGCCGGCGACGACATCAGCCAGTTCTACGACAACCTCGTCGGCAAGCTGATCGTGTGGGGCCGAAACCGTGACATCGCCATCTCGCGCATGCTCCGCGCGCTGTCGGAGATGCAGGTCACGGG
>JAXDQG010000381.1:0-16462 GCA_034667945.1 Acidimicrobiia bacterium
GACCGGATGGGGTTGGAGGGCGTCATCGCCAAGCGGTTGGACAGCCGCTACGAGCCAGGGAGGCGTTCGCGCGCGTGGACCAAGGTGAAGGTCCGTCGCCACCAGGAGTTCGTGGTTGGTGGGTGGGCGCAGGGGGAAGGACGCCGGGAGGGGATGCTCGGCTCGTTGTTGATCGGCTACTACGACAAGGGTGATCTGCGGTACGCCGGTCGTGTCGGTACGGGGTTCACGGAGGCGGAGCTGCAGCGTCTTGGATCTCTGCTGGCGCCGTTGGCCCGGGAGACCAGCCCGTTCACGCCATTGCCCCCGGCCTTGCATCGGCGAGGTGCCCGCTGGGTCGAGCCCGAGCTTGTGGCGGAAGTGGCCTACGGCGAGTGGACCGGCGACGGGCTGCTGCGACATCCCGCGTACCTGGGGCAGCGAACCGACAAGTCGGCCCGTGAGGTGACCCGGGATCCCTGAGCCGGCTCAGCCCATGTCAGGCCCGGGCGCCGCTTGCCTCGACCGGGCAGCCCACCAATCCGCCTCCTGCTCGCCCAACGGGGTCGATGGCGGCCCGTCGACCCAGGGCCAGATCTCCTCGGTGATGCGGCGCCAATCGGCGGTGGAGCCAAGTCGTCCGAGCAGGGCGAAGAGCCCCAGGTTGATGCGCTGGATCAGGACGAAGCTGGACGGCACCGTGGTGTAGCGGGTGACCGGGCTCTGGCGGTTGAAGGTCTGGCGTACCACGGCCGAGGCGTACTGCGGCGAACATGTCACCCGTCCCGGCTGGCTGACCAGCTTGTAGAACTGCCCGAAGAACTCGGCCACCTCCGCCGTCGTGACCGGTGCATCGGGCGCCAGCAGGCCGGCCCGCACCACGGCTCGGCGGAAGGCCTCAGGATCACGGTCGATCACCATGGCGGTGATCATCGACTGGAAGGTGCCGAGCTCGTCCGGGCTGAATCGCCGGATCAGCCCGAAGTCCAGGAAGGTGACGGGCCCGTTCGGCGTGAACAGGTAGTTCCCTGGGTGAGGGTCGCCGTTGAAGGCGCCGAGCCGGTAGAGGCTGCGGAAGACGAAGCGGTACAGGATCTCACCCACACGGTCCTTCTCGGCCTGCGACCAGTGATCGACCTCGGCAAAGGTGGCTCCGGTCGCCAGTTCGGTGGTCAGCACCCGGCTGGTGGACAGCTCCGGTAGGACCGCGGGCACATGGATGAAGGGATGGCCGGCGTAGAAGTCGGCGAAGAGTTGCTGGTTGGCCGCCTCCCGCTGGTAGTCGAGCTCTTCGGAGATGCGCTCTTTCAACTCGGCCACCACCGGGGCCGGATCGAACCCCGGGTACACCAGCGCGAACGTGGAGAAGATCAGGTCGGCATTCGCCAGGTCGGCCGAGATGGCGTCGGCCACGCCGGGATACTGCACCTTGACCGCCACCGCTCGACCCTCACGTGTGATGGCCCGGTGCACCTGGCCGATCGACGCCGAGGCGATGGGCTTCGGGTCCCATTCCAGGAAGACCTCCTCCGGCGGCCCGCCGAGCTCCTCGGCCACAACGCCGGCGGCCAGTTCGGACGTCATCGGGGGTGCGTCGGCCTGCAGCTGGGAGAGGGCCTGGCGCACCGGCTCGGGGAGACCCTCGTCGATGTAGCTGGCCATCTGGCCGATCTTCATGAGGGCGCCCTTCATCTGCCCCAGGGTCTGCGCCACTTCGGTGGCGTTGCGCAACTGCAAGGCCTCATTGAGCTCAGCTCGACGTTCTGCTGAGGCGAACGTGGCACGGGCCCGCGACAGCGCGGTCGCCCCTCCAACCCGGGCGGAGAGCGCGGCGATCTGCGCGTTTCGAGCCCGTCGGGACGTCGAGGACAGGGGCACCAGGTGGCGGCGCCTCGCGGGACCCGCCCCTCGACCAGGTTTGCTCGGCCGTCGCAGTCGCCCCCGACCGAAGAATGCGACGGCGCCCACCAGAACGGCTGCGACCGATGCCGTCGCGCTGACGAGGGCGTTCCTTCCCCGAGCTTGGCCCACGTCGAGGAGGGTAGAGGCCGCTCGAAACCGGGGCGAAGCTGAACGGGCGCAAGCGGGGCGGGCAGCGAAAAACGCCGGCCTACGCTCGACGGGGTGCGCGGACGCCCCTCTATCGCCCTGCTCCTCCTGGCTGCTCTGGTGATGGCGGCCTGCACGTCGGGTCGAGGAAGCGGCGGCGCTTCCGGCCCCGACCAAACAACCTCGACCGCGCCGGCCGCCACCGCGGCCCAATCGGAGACGCCATCGGGCGAGAACGGGACAACGCCCAGCACTGACGTGGACAGCCCGGTCTACCGTCCGACCGATCCGCTCCCGGATGGTCCGATGGGGGAGATTCTCGCCAGCGAACCCGTCGGCGCTCCGGCGGGAGCCGCTGCTTGGCGGGTCCTCTACCGCTCACAGAATGCCGCCGGACGGCCAATCGGTGTATCCGGCCTCGTCATCCGACCCGGCGGCCGTGCACCAGCCGGTGGCTGGCCGGTCGTCAGCTGGGCGCACGGGACGACCGGCTCGGCCGACAAGTGCGCTCCTTCCAAGCAGGGCGCCGACACGGTGGACGGGCTGAACTCGCTGCTGCGCCTCGGCTACGTCGTGGCCGCCACCGACTACGAGGGCCTGGGCACGCCGGGACCGCACCCCTATCTCGTCGGGGCCAGCGAAGGCCGCTCCGTGCTGGATGCAGCCCGCGCCGCCCGGGCGCTCATTCCCGAGGCGACCGGAGGCGTGTCCGTGTGGGGTCATTCCCAGGGCGGCCAGGCCGCACTGTGGGCCGGGGAGCTGGCCGCCGGCTACGCCCCCGACCTGGCTGTCTCTGGAGTGGTGGCCTTCGCTCCGGCTGCCCGATTCCGCTCGTTCCTGGCGGACACCTCGACTCCACTCCTGGCGGGCTTCGAGGTGGCGGCCGCGGCGGGCCTGGCGGCCAGTCATCCCGAGCTGAAGCTGTCGGACGTGCTCAATGCGGATGCGTTGGCTCGCGTCGGCGTCCTCGAGACCGCCTGCATCGCCGAGGTGGTGGTGACCTTCGCGGTGCTCGCTGGGGGCGCGCTGGTCCCGGGTGGGATCGATCGTCCCGAGTGGCAGGCGGCGGTGGTGGCCAACGAGGCCGGAGCCCATCGGTCCGTCCCGCCGGTCTTGGTGCTGCAGGGGCAGGACGACACGCTGGTCCGCCCGGGGGTGGCCGATCAGTATCAGCAGGCAGCCTGCGCTTCCGGCTCGTCGGTCGAGGTTCGCCGCTACGCCGGCGCGGATCACGGTGGCGTGTTGAGTGCCGGACGGTCGGATGCGCTCTCCTGGACAGCGGACCGCCTGGCCCGCAAGCCGGTCGGCAAGGCCTGCTGATGGAGAAGGCCTGCTGATGGGTGACGCCCCGACCCAGGGGTCAGAGGCGTACCCGATCTCTGGCTGATCAATACGATCTGCCCGGTTGCAGAATTGTGTGATCCAGCTCAAGAGAGTCGTTGCATTTGTCGCTTCACTCTGGCAGAGTGCGCACCAATTCACTGTGCACGCGGGTGCTCGGCGTGGACCGGGCTGAGATGGCGCTTCCTGGCGTCAACCGCTGAACCTGATCCGGGTAATGCCGGCGTAGGGAGGGCAAATGGCGGGTGACGACGCGCTGCGGCGAAAGATCTATGTCACCGGGTCGCGGCCCGATATTCGGGTGCCCTTTCGGGAAGTGTTGCTCGCCGAGTCGCCGGACGGTCGGCGCAATCCACCGGTCTGGCTCTATGACACCAGTGGGCCGGGGTCCGAGCCGACACGTGGATTGCCCCCACACCGGCTGGGTTGGATCTTGGAGCGACACGATGTCGAGGCCCACGAAGGGCGACCGGTCAGTCGCCGCGACGATGGCCGTGCCGCGGCCGGCCACGGTCAGGACCATGACGGTTCCGCCATGCCCAGGCGGTTCATCAAAAACGATGGGCGTCCCACTCTGCGGGCCCGCGGGGCCAGCCGGGTCACGCAATTGGCGTACGCGCGCCGCGGCGAGATCACCCCGGAGATGGCCTTCGTCGCGGTGCGCGAAGGCGTGGACGCCCACTTCGTGCGAGCCGAGGTCGCCAGCGGACGGGCCATCATTCCGGCGAACGTGAACCATGCCGAGAGCGAGCCGATGGTCATTGGCCGGAACTTCCTGGTCAAGGTCAACGCCAACATCGGCAACTCGTCGGTCAGCTCCTCCATCGAGGACGAGGTCGAGAAGCTCACCTGGGCCACCCGCTGGGGTGCGGACACGGTCATGGACCTGTCCACCGGCCGCGACATCCACACCACTCGTGAGTGGATCATCCGCAACAGCCCGGTTCCGATCGGCACCGTGCCGATCTACCAGGCGCTCGAAAAGGTGAACGGCGTCGCCGCCGATCTCTCCTGGGAGGTGTTCCGCGACACTGTCATCGAGCAGGCCGAGCAGGGCGTCGACTACATGACGGTGCATGCCGGCGTCCGCCTCTCATTCGTGCCACTCACGGCCGGGCGGGTCACCGGCATCGTCAGCCGGGGCGGATCCATCATGGCGGCGTGGTGCTTGGCGCATCATCGAGAGAACTTCTTGTATGAGCATTTCGAGGATCTCTGTGAGATCTTCTCGACGTACGATGTCGCCTTTTCCTTGGGGGACGGATTGCGTCCGGGTTCGATTGCGGATGCCAACGACGAGGCGCAGCTCCGGGAGTTGAAGACCCTTGGGGAGCTCACCGAGGTTGCCTGGGGCCACGACGTACAGGTCATGATCGAGGGACCTGGTCATGTACCCATGCACAAGATAAAGGAGAACGTCGACCTGCAGATGGAATGGTGTCGCGAGGCACCGTTCTACACACTTGGTCCTTTGACCACGGATGTTGCACCGGGATACGACCACATCACGTCAGCTATCGGAGCTGCGATGATCGCGTGGCACGGCACAGCGATGCTTTGCTATGTGACTCCCAAAGAGCACCTGGGGCTGCCGAACCGCGACGATGTCAAAGCAGGGGTCATCGCCTACAAGATCGCGGCCCATGCCGCCGATGTTGCCAAGGGTCATCCCGGCGCCCAGGCGTGGGACGATGCACTGTCGAAGGCTCGTTTCGAGTTCCGCTGGCGCGATCAGTTCGCGTTGTCGGTCGATCCCGAGACTGCGCTGGCGTACCACGACGAGACCCTCCCGGCCGAGCCGGCCAAGACCGCCCACTTCTGCTCGATGTGCGGCCCGAAGTTCTGCTCCATGCGCATCACGCAGGATGTCCGTGCCTATGCCGCCCAACAGGGCATGGCGGAGGACGCGGCGATCGAGCAAGGGATGCAAGAGAAAGCGGTCGAATTCGTGACCGGCGGGGCCGAGCTGTACCGCGCCGGACCCAACGATCAGTGACATACAGCGGCGTCACGGACACCGCGGCCGCGCTCTATCGCATCATTCACAGCCGTCGGGACGTTCGCACGCAGTTCACGGGCGGGCCGGTTCCGGACGAAACCCTGCAGCGCATCCTGGCGGCCGCGCATGCCGCGCCGAGTGTGGGGCTGAGTCAGCCGTGGGATTTCCTGATCATCGGCGACCGGGCGACTCGCCAGTGCTTCTGGGAGCACGTGCAAGCGGAACGGGATGCCTTCACCTCGCAGCTGGTTCCCGACCGAGCCGACCTCTTCAAGACGATCAGGATCGACGGCGTGCTCGAGGCCAGCCTTTCGCTGGTGGTCACCTACGACGAGCGGCGGGGGTCACCAGCTGTGCTGGGCCGCCACGCCATGCCCGACACCGGTCCCTTCTCGGTCTGTCTGGCGATCCAGAACCTGTGGCTGGCTGCGACCGCCGAGGGCCTCGGCGTGGGCTGGGTGTCCTTCTACCGGGAGGCGTTCGTCCCGCAGCTGCTGCACATACCCGAGGGGATTCGGCCGCTCGCTTGGCTCTGCCTCGGTCCCGTGACCCATCTCGAGCAAGCGCCCGACCTCGAACGAGCCCATTGGCGGTCGCGGCGGCCGCTGGACGACGTGGTTCACATCGATCGGTGGTAGTGACCGCGCCGGTAGCCCAGCCGTCAAGTCCGTTCCTCCGTCATGCTCGAACAAGCGCTTGTCCCGGCGCCCGGCCGCCGCATTCGGCCCATCTCCGATCCAGTTCACGGTTTCGACGCTGTTCCGTCGAATCGACGTCGAATCGGTGCATACAGGCTGAAAGTCGATGTGCCCCAGTCGAATTTCGCCCATGTGTTTCGGCCACGGAGTGTGGTCGACAGAGCACGAATTGAGCCTAACGCGGCGGCGCTGCCCCTCAGGGCAGGTCCGATTGGCCCGTTCGGGAGACCCCCACCAACAGCACCACCGGTCGACCCTCATCGCGCGAGCGAGCCAGGTCGACCCGGGCCTGTATCGACCACTCCCCATACCCCTCCGGGTCGACCAGCACCTGCTGCACGTCCCAGAACGAACGGCCCTCGTCCACCAGGAACCAGGCGGAGCCCCGGGCCTCGGCATCGGTACGCAGCTCCGGGAACTCGTCCCAGTACGGCTCCATGGCCCTGCCGATCCGCTCCGGCCCCCATCGATCGTCGCGATCTGCCGACTCGACCGCCGAAAACCCGTCGTAGTGCCGGCGGGCCAGCAACTGCACCCACGAGAACACCCGGTTGCGCACCATCACCCGGAAGGCCCGTCGGTTGGCGGTGATGTCGAAGGCCTGCTCGTCCCGAACGTCCTTCTCCGCGACCGCGTCAGGGTTCTTCAGCCGTTCCCACTCGTCGATCAGCGAGGAGTCGACCGCCCGAACCGTGGAACCCAGCCAGTCGATCAGGTCCTCCACGTCGTCGGTGGACGCTGCGATGGGCACCGTCTGCACCAGCGCCTTGTAGGCGTCGGAGAGATAACGCAGCAACACCCCCTCCGAGCGCTTCAGCCCGTAGTCGGAGACGTATTCCTTCACTGTCATGGCCCGCTCGAACAGCTCGCGGGCCACCGACTTCGGACGGATGTTGTCCTCCACCCAGGGATGACGGGCCCGCCAGGCATTGAAGGTCTCGTAGATGAAGTCCTCGCGTGGCTTGGGGTACGTCACCTCGGCGAGCCGCTCCATCCGCTCCTCGTACTCGATGCCGGCCCGCTTCATGGCCGCCAGTGCCTCGGACTTGGCCCGGTCGATCTGCTTGGCCAGCACCGCCGTGGGGTTCTCCAACACCGACTCGACCACCGTCAACATGTCGGCCGCATACTCGGGTGACGAACGATCGAGCCGCTCCACCGTGTCCAGCACCCAGGGCGACAAGGGCTGGTTCAAGCGGAAGTCTTCCTGCAGGTCGAGGTCGATGCGCACTCGCCGGCCCCGGTCGTCCGGCTCGTCGAGCACTTCGAGGATCTTCTGCGCCACCAGCGACCGGTAGATGGCGATGGCGCGCCGAACGTGGCGACGGAAGTCCTTGCGCGGCTCGTGGGTCTCCTGCAGCAGGTGACGCACCGCTCCGCACCCGTCACCCGGTCGATCAAGCAGGTTCAACAGCATGGCGTGGTTCACGCCGAAGCTGGACTTGAGCTGCTCGGGCTCGGCCTCGGACAACCGGCGGAAGGTGTCGGCCGACCAATGGGCGTAGCCGAACTCGGGCGGCTTCCGTTTCACCAGCTTCTTGCGCTTCTTGGGATCGCTCTGGGCGGCCGCTTCGGCCCGGAGGTTCTCCACCACGTGCTCGGGTGCCTGGCACCAGACCCAGCCCTTGTCGTCGTAGCCCTTGCGTCCCGCTCGTCCGGCGATCTGGCGGAACTCCCGCACCTGCAGCACGCGGGTGGTGGCGCCGTCGTACTTGCAGAGCTGCGTGAACAGCACCGTCCGAATGGGCACGTTGATGCCCACGCCCAGCGTGTCGGTGCCGCAGATGACCTTCAGGCGGCCCTCCTGGGCCAGCTTCTCGACCAGTAGGCGGTACTTGGGCAAGAGCCCGGCATGGTGCACGCCGATGCCGTGGTGCAGGTAGCGGCGAAGGTCGGCCCCAAAAGGCGAGTCGAAGCGGAACCCACCGATGGCCTCCTTGATGGCCGCTTTCTCCTCTTTGGTGCACAGGTCCACCGAGGTCAGCGCCTGGGCGGCGTCGACCGCGGCGTTCTGGGTGAAGTGCACCAGGTAGACCGGCGCCAGCCCACGGCGCATCAGCTCCGCCAGCGATTCGTGCAGCGGGGTCTCGCGATACTCGAACTCGAGGGGCACCGGGCGTTCGCCCCGCTTCACCAAGGTGCACGGACGGCCGGTGCGCCGTTCGAGATCTTCCTGGAAGCGGCGGGTCGGCCCGAGCGTGGCCGACATGAGCAGGAACTGCGCCCCGGTGAGTTCGATCAGCGGCACCTGCCAGGCCCAGCCCCGATCGCGGTCGGAGTAGAAATGGAACTCGTCCATGATGACCACGTCTGCGGGCGCGGCGGCGCCGTCGCGCAGAGCCATGTTGGCCAGGATCTCGGCCGTGCAGCAGATGACCGGTGCCGTCGGATTGACCGAGGCGTCGCCGGTGAGCATCCCCACCCGGTCGGAGCCGAGGTCGTGGCAGAGCGAGAAGAACTTCTCGCTGACCAGTGCCTTGATGGGCGCGGTGTAGAAGGACCGCTGACCCGTGGCCAACGCGGCGAAGTGGGCCGCCAGGGCCACCAGCGACTTCCCAGAGCCGGTCGGCGTGTCGAGGATGACGTGGTTGCCGGCCAGCAGTTCGACGATGGCTTCCTCTTGGGCGGGGTACAGCTCGAGGCCGCGGTCGATGGCGAAATCGAGGAAGGCGTCGAGGATCTTGTCGGGATCGTCGCTCTGGGGTAGCCGTTCGAGCAGGGGAGGGGTCATGGGTGCACCACTCACCAGCGTGCCGCCTCGCTGCCCGTTGTGCACGCCCCGACGATCCGGCCATAGTCGGCGCCGATCGTCGGCTGGAGCGCACACCCAAGATCTGCCTCCCCGGACTTTGCAGCAAGGCGGCTCATGAACCTGCTCGATCTCGCCATCATCGTGGCGCTCATCTCTGCCGTCGGGTGGGGCCTGTCGACCGGTGTGGCCGTGCAGATGGGTGCGTACATCGGCCTTGCCCTCGGTCTCGTCGCCGGTGCCTGGGCAGCGCCCCGCGTGGCTGGGCTGTCCGACGATCCACCTACCAAGGCGACCATCACCCTGTTCTGCGTCTTCGGGGTCGGCTTGCTGCTGGCGTTAGGCGGCGAACGACTGGGCGCGATCGCCTCGACCGCGCTGCGGCGCGCCCGCTTGGGACCGGTCGACACGGTGCTGGGGGGCGTGGTGGCCGCATTTGCGCAGGTCGTGATCGTGTGGCTGCTGGCCGCCTCGCTGGCCTCGGCGCCACTGGGTGGGCTCGGCCACCTCATCCAGAGCTCGAAGGTCATCGGCGAGATCGACCGCTTGATGCCGCCGGTGCCGGCAACCATGTCCCGGTTGGGACGCCTGGTCGACCCGCTCGGCTTTCCCCGGGTGTTCGCCGGACTCGAACCTTCGCCGAGTGCGCCCGTGGCGCCGCCGTCGCCGGCGATGACCGACGGAGTGACGGCCGCAGCCCAGGCGTCGACCGTGAAGATCGAGGGAAAGGGCTGTGGGGGGATCGTCGACGGGTCGGGCTTCGTGGTGGCGCCCGATCTGGTGGTGACCAACGCTCACGTGGTGGCCGGGATCAGCAAGCCGTTCGTCATGCACTCCACCGGCAGCCTGCCGGCGGTGCCCGTTGCCTTCGATCCTGCGCTCGACGTGGCGGTGTTGCGGGTGGAGGGCCTGAACGCTCCCTCGCTGCGCCTGACACCGACGAAGGTGGAGCGGGGCCGGGGAGGCGTCGTGTTGGGCTACCCCGGCGGTGGGGACTTCACCGCCGTCCCGGGAGCGGTGCTGAGAGAGTTCACCGCCCAGGGTCGTGACATCTACAATCAGGGGCTCACCGAACGCGACGTCTACGAGTTGCAGGCCAGCGTGCGCCCGGGCAACTCGGGCGGGCCATTCGTGCTGGAAGACGGCAGCGTCGGTGGCGTGATCTTCGCCCAGTCCTTGTCGAACCGCGCCGTGAGCTACGCGCTCACCTCCCTCGAGGTGCAGCCGGTCGTCGACAGGGCGGCCGCTGAGCAGACGCCCGTGGCGACCGGTGGATGCGCTGCTGGCTGACCATTGGGATCGACCCGCCGGCTGACGCTCGGGGATCAAGCGTCGCTAGTGTCCCCGGTCGGCAAGGGGGGAACGCCATGCTGTCCGCGTATCGGGTGCTCGATCTGTCCGACGAGCGCGCTCACCTCACGGGTCACCTGCTGGCATCGCTGGGCGCCGAGGTGATCGCCGTCGAACCGCCAGAGGGGTCGCCCGCCCGCCGACTCGGACCGTTCGTAGGTGACATCAAGGGCCCGGAACGGTCGCTCACGCACTTCGCCTACAACCGGGGCAAGCGGTCGGTGGCGCTCGACCTGCACGGTGCCGCCGGGCAGCAGCAGCTGCGGCGGCTCGCCGCCGGCGCCGATGTGCTGATCGAGTCGGCCGAACCCGGCGAGATGGCCCGCCTGGGTCTCGGGCCCGACCAGCTGCTCGAGTTGAACCCGGCCCTCGTCTACGTGTCGGTCAGTGCCTTCGGTCAGGACGGCCCGAAGGCGCACTGGGCCGTCACCGATCACATGGTGATGGCGGCCTCGGGAGGATTGGCGCTGAGCGGCGACGCAGACCGTCCGCCGGTGCGAGTGTCGGTTCCGCAGGGTTACCACTTCGGCGCCGTGGGTGCGGCTGGCGCGAGCTTGCTCGCGCTGCTGGAACGGAACCGGTCCGGACGGGGCCAGTACGTCGACGTCGCCGCCCAGCAGGTGGCGCTGCTGTCCACCCAGGCTGTGGCCCTGTCGTCGGCGGTCGGTGCGCCCGTGCCCACGAGATCGGCAGGCGGTGCCAAGGTGGGCGACGTCGAGCTGCGGTTCGTCTATCCGACAGCTGACGACGGCTACGTCTCGATCACCCATGTCTTCGGCCCGGTGGTGGGCCCGATGACCGCCCGGTTGATGGCCTGGGTTTGCGACGAGGGCTTTTGCAGCCCGACGATGCGGGACAAGGACTGGGTCAACTACGAGCTGCTGCTCGAAGCGGGCGAGGAGCCGATCTCGGAGTGGGAGGCCGCCAAAGCGGCCGTGGAGAGGTTCACCTCCTCGCACACCAAGGCTGAGCTGCTGGCCGGCGCCCTCCAGCGTCGCGTCGTGATGGCACCGATCGCCACGCCCAAGGACGTGGTCGAGAGCCCCCAGTTCGCCGAGCGCGGGTTCTTCGACAAGGTCGAGCATCGCGAGGCGGGAAGGTTTGTCTTGGCGCCCGGGGCCTTCGTGCGCTCCGAAGCCGTTCCGCTGCGTGCGCTGGGTCCCGCGCCGAAGTTGGGCGAGCACACCGCCGAGGTGTTGGCGGAAACGCCTCGCCGTCCGGCGATTCCCGATCAACGACCCGAGGCCGCGCCGGACACCGGGTCCGACCTGCCGCTGAGTGGGCTGAAGGTGCTCGATTTCACCTGGTCGATCGCCGGTCCCCACTCGGTGAGGGTGCTGGCCGACTACGGCGCCACCGTGGTCAAGGTCGAAACCTCGCATCGGCTGGATGGGGCACGCGGCTATCGCCCCTGCATGGGCAACATCCCGGGAATCGAGAACTCGACCCTGTTCGACGACATGGCCGCGGGCAAGCTCTCGTTGGCGCTCGATCTGAACCGGCCGGAAGGCCGTGCAGTGGCGGTGGACCTGGTCCGCTGGGCCGACGTGGTCATCGAGTCGTACTCGCCGCGGGCGATGAAGGGCTGGGGGCTGGCCTGGGACGACCTCCGCCAGATCCGGCCGGACCTGGTCATGGTCTCGACGTGTCTCAACGGCCAGACCGGGCCGCTCGCCAACTTCGCCGGCTTCGGCAACCTGGCCGCCGCCTTGTCGGGCTTCTACGGCCTGTGCGGTTGGCCGGATCGACCGCCTGCCGGTCCCTTCGGCGCCTATACCGACTACACCGCCACTCACCTGCTACTGGTCGCCATCCTGGCCGCGGTCGATCACCAGCGACGTACCGGCCAGGGCCTCCATCTCGACATGGCCCAGTCCGAGGCGGCGATGCACTTCCTCACCCCGGCCATCCTGGATTGGACGGTCAATGGCAGGATCACCGATCGGAGCGGCAATCGAGATCCGCAGATGGCGCCGCATGGCGTCTACCCCGCCGAGGGGGACGACCGCTGGGTGGCGGTGGCGTGCCAGGACGACGCGGCCTGGCCGGCGCTCTGCGCGGCAATAGGCCGTGACGATCTGAAGGCTCGTCCCGAGCTGGCCACGGCCGATGGCCGGCTGAGCTGCCAGGACGAGCTCGACGAGGCGGTCTCGGGCTGGACCTCCACGCTCGCGGCCGCCGAGGTCGAGCAGCGCCTCCAGGCCATGGGCGTGGCGGCCCATGTGGTGCAGAGCAGCGCCGAGATCATGGCCGATCCGCAGCTTTGGCATCGCCGGCACTTCGTCGAGCTGGAGCATCCGACCCGGCGGTGCCTGGTGGAGAACAGCCGCATGCGCCTGACGCGGACTCCTGCCCGGGTGGAGCGGTGCGCGCCGACGCTCGGCCAGCACACGGATCAGATCCTGATGGACATCCTGCGCTATGACCAGGAGCGCGTCGGGGAGCTGCGAGCCGCGGGCGTGCTCGAATGATGATCGGCCCCGGCATCCTCGAGGGCATTCGGGTGCTCGACCTCACCCGGGTCGTGGCCGGGCCCTCGTGCACCCGGGTGCTCGCCGACCTCGGTGCCGAGGTGTGGAAGGTCGAGCCGCCCGAGGGCGACTTGCTGCGGACGGGCGCGCCCCGGCGCGGGGGCATTGCGGTGCTGTTCTCCGGGCAGAACGCGGGCAAGCGCTTCCTCGCGGTCGATCTGACCAAGGACGAAGGCGTCGAGTTGCTGCTGCAGCTGGCGGAGCGGTGCGACGTCATGGTCGAGAACTTCCGCCCCGGCGTGGCCGCCCGACTCGGCGTGGGCTACGAGCAGGTGGTCGAGCGGAACCCGTCGGTGGTCTATTGCTCGGTTTCCGGCTACGGGCAGGACGGCCGGGCCGCCCGTCGGCGGGCCTACGCGCCGGTGGTGCACGCCGAGGTCGGTCTGCTGCACTACAAGGCCCGGGAACGAGATCACGACCCCATCCCGGAGCCGGTGTCCCATGCGGACATCGCGGCGGGGATGTCCGCCGCCCAGGGCGTCCTGGCCGCCTTGTTCCGGCGCGAGCGGACGGGCGAGGGCGCCTGGGTCGACGCCTCGATGTGCGAGGCGATGATGGCGTGCAACGAGTGGACCGAGGTCGAGGCGAACGGCGGTCCTGACTACGACCACACACCCTTCCGCCCCGGCAAGGCCCCGGTGGTGCAGCTGGGGGACGACGCCGGCACCTGGGTCGCCATTCCCGGTTCGCCGGCGGCTGTCCTGCCCCACTGCCTGCGCCTCTGGGGACGCACCGAGCTGTTGGAAGACGAGCGGTTCGCCACCTTGGAGGCCCGGGCTCGCCATCTGGACGACTGCCTGCACCTGGTGGCCGACTTCGCCCGCACGTTCGACAGCTTCGACGAGTTCGAGCATGCGCTGTCCGAGGGTGCCCGGCTGCCGGTCGGACGCTTGTTGAGCATGGAGGACACCCTCCATGCCGATTGGGCCATCGATCGGCACGCCTACATCGACGTGCCATCCGGCGTGGATGGCACGGTGACGGTGCACCGCTCGGCCTTGCGCATCAGCGGGGTCGACTGCGGTCCCCGCTCGGGCGTGAAGCATCTCGGTGCCGACAACCGCGAGGTCTTGTGTTCGGTTCTGGGCCTCGGCGATGCAGACATCGACCGGCTCCAGCGCGACGGCGTCCTGATCGAAGAGCCGGCGCCTTGAGCCGGATAGGCCGAGCGGATGTGAGGACCCTGCGAAGCATGGGGCCGAACATCGAGGAGGCCTATCCGCGCTGTGTGCCTAGCCGAGAGCGGGGGGCCGGGGAGATTGCCGGCTACCGTCCGGCCGGTGACGGACGTGGTGTGGTTGGGCGCCGCCGAGCTGGTCAGGTTGTACCGAGGTGGCGAGCTGTCGCCCGTCGAGGTGGCGCAGGTCCATCTGCGACGGCTCGAGCAGCTCGAGCCGGTGCTCAACGCCTTCATGGCCGTCGATGCCGAGGGCGCGCTTCGTCAGGCCGACGAGTCGGCTGGCCGCTGGCGTCGGGGGGAGCCGGCGGGACCGCTCGACGGCGTCCCGGTGACCGTGAAGGACCTGGTCGCCATGCGTGGCTGGCCGACCCGGCTCGGCTCGGCGACCAGCGACCCGGAAGCGGTCGCCCACGAGGATGCACCGGCCGTGGGCAGGCTTCGTGAGAGCGGCGCGGTCATCTTGGGCAAGACGACCACGCCCGAGTTCGGCTGGAAGGGCATCACCGACGGGCCACTCTTCGGGATCACGCGCAATCCGTGGAATCCGGCTCACACGCCCGGGGGCTCCTCCGGTGGGGCGGCCGCTTCCCTGGCGGCCGGCATCGGCGCGGTGGCGTTCGGCACCGATGGCGGCGGGTCCCTGCGCATCCCCGGCTCGTACTCCGGTCTGGTCGGGTTCAAGCCCAGCTTCGGCCGTGTGCCGGATCATCCTCAGGAGGGGCTGTGGTGCACGCTGGTTGCGGGCGGCCCTCTGGCCCGGTCGGTGGCCGACGCGGCCCTGTTCCTCTCGGTGATCGCCCGACCCGACCCAAGAGACTGGTATGCCCTGCCGTTTGACGGGCGGGACTGGCGGATCGGGCCGGGCGACGGTGTGCGCGGACTGCGGATTGGCTACACGGATACGCTCGGCCACGCCCGGGTCGAGGGGGAGGTGGCCGCGGTGGTGCGGGCCGCCGCCGGGCTGCTGGAGGAGCTCGGTGCCCGGGTCGAGCCGGTCGGTCCGCTGATCGAAGCATTGCGGCCGCAGTTCGAGCACCATTGGAAGGCCGGCTTCGCCGCCCGGTTGCGTGGGGTGGCTGCCGATCGCCACCATCAGCTCGATCCGGGCTTTCATGCGTTGGCGACGGAGGGACTCGACGTCGACCTGGCCACGGTCAATGTGGCGCAGTCGGCCCGTGCTCGCCTTGGCGCCCAGTTGAATGCGTTTCACGAGCGCTATGACCTGCTGCTGACCCCGACGATGCCGAGCGTGGCCCCGCTCGCCGAGGTCGTCTACCACTCCCCGGGCTTCGATCGCTGGGCTCGTTTCGTGCCCTTCACCTTGCCATTCAACCTGACCGGGCAGCCGGCCGCCTCGGTGCCGGTCGGCGTCTCCCGTGAGGGTTTGCCCATCGGTGCCCAGGTGGTGGCAGCCCGCCACCGTGAAGACCTGGTGCTGCGAGGGGCGCGGGCGCTGGAGGCCGCCGTGGATCTGCGGCACCCGCACCCCCGGCTGCTGAACACGCTGCGAGAGTTGGGGGCCTGAGCCTGGGCGCTCGCGGGGGGATTGGGGTTGCCGGCGACGGGGGTCGCCGGGGCTACGGTGCGCAGCGGTACGTCGAGGCTGGGAAGAGGGGTGGCTCAATGCGGCTCGCCATGTCGTTGCACTACTCGGGAGGCTTCAAAGAGGGAGTTGCCAGGGTCGTCGAGCTGGAGAAGGCCGGGCTCGACATCGTCTGGATCCCCGAGGCCTACAGCTTCGATGCGATCAGCCAGGTCGGTTACCTGGCGGCCAAGACCGAGCGGGTGCACATCGGCACCGGCATCGTAAACGTCTATTCGCGCACGGCCACGTTGATGGGCCAGACCGCGGCCGGGTGCGACTTCGTCTCCGAGGGACGCTTCATCCTGGGTCTCGGGGCATCGGGCCCGCAGGTGATCGAGGGGTTCCACGGCGTGCCCTACGAGAAGCCGATGGTGCGCATCCGTGAGTACATCGAGGTGGTTCGACAGGTGCTGCGGCGTGAGCCCGTGGTGCATCAGGGGCCCACTGTGCAGATCCCGCTGCCGGCTGGACAGGGGACAGGCCTGGGCAAGCCGCTCAAGCTGATCAACCACCCGGTACGGGCGGACGTGCCGATCTGGTGGGCCTCGCTGCAGGGGAAGTCGGTCGAGGCGACCGCCCGTTACGCTGACGGCTGGCTGCCGGTGTTCTTCGAGCCGGACCAATTCCAGCGGGTGTGGGGGTCGGAGTTGAAGGCGGGGTTGGCCAAGCGCGACTCGTCGCTCGGGCGCCTCGAGATCTCGACGGGTGGCATGTTGGCCATCGGCGAGGACCTGGTCGGCGAGGCGCAGGATCGGGTGCTGGATGCCGCCCGACCCAACACTGCGCTCTATTGGGGCGGGATGGGGGCCCGGGACAAGAACTTCTACAACGACGTGGCCCGGCGCTACGGCTACGAGGCCGAGGCGATCGAGGTCCAGGACCTCTACCTGGACGGCAAGAAGGACGAGGCCGCCGCCATCGTGCCCGACGCGCTGCTCGAGGCGACGACGCTGTGCGGCTCCGAGGGCTACGTCCGTGACCGCATCGCGGCCTTCGCCGAT
>JAXDQG010000382.1:0-3626 GCA_034667945.1 Acidimicrobiia bacterium
GCCTAAATGCCCACGCTCTGGGCGACTCTTCGCACGCTGCGTGGCGCGACCATCACGAAAAGCGTTCGTTCGCGCGCTGCGGACACCTCCCGGGCGGACGAAAGTCGGCCACAGCTAGAGCGAATCGACGTCGAATCGATGGACCACGTCGCCGAATCGAGGTAGCCGGCCGAACTGTTCACCAAGTGATTGCTTGGTAGCGAAGACGCCCCGCCGGGGCACCAGCGGACCCCTGTCCGGAGCCGCCTTGCGGCTACGCTCCACCGCTTCCCGTACGCCGGAGGTCGCTCCGTGATCGAGCTCGTCACTACCGACGGCATCTTTGCCCTCGACGGCGGAGAGTGGCCCGTCACCAACAACATCTGGCTCGTCGGCAATGAGCGCGAGGTGCTGGTCATCGACGCTGCTCACGATCACCGTCCCATCGCCGACGCCGTGGCCGGACGGCATGTCATCGCCATCGCCCTGACCCACGGACACAACGACCACATCAACGCGGCGGCAGCGTTGCAGGACGCGGTCGATGCGCCCGTCCTGCTGCACCCGGCCGATCGCATGCTGTGGGACGCGGTCTACCCGGACCGCCAGCCGGATGGCGACCTGGCCGACCGTGACACCCTCCGGGTCGGTGGCCTGGCGCTCGACATCCTGCACACGCCGGGACATTCGCCGGGCTGCTGCTGCCTGCATCTCTCGGACCACGGCCCCCACGGCGCACCGGTGCTGTTCAGCGGCGACACCCTGTTCTGCGGGGGTCCCGGGGCGACCGGTCGGAACTACAGCGACTTCCCGACGATCATCGAGTCAATTCGGCGGCGTCTGCTGTCGCTGCCGCCCGAGACCATCGTCCACACCGGGCACGGTGAGAGCACGACGATCGGGGCCGAGGCACCGCACCTCGAGGAATGGCTCCGCCGGGGCCATTGAGCCGGCTCGGGCGCCGCGGCAAGCCGGCCCCAACCAGCCTCAGCCGGCGTCCGCTCCGACCCGTGCCTCCACCCGCTGGTCCAGCTGCACCCAGTTGCCGTCGGGGTCCCGCAGGAACGCGGTGAGCACCTTGCCGCCCGGCGCCTCGCCGTACAGCCGCGTGTCGCCCACATTGGGCTCCATGGCGACCGACACGCCGTCGGACCGCATCCGCTCCACGATGTCCTCGAGATCGTCGACCCAGAAGGCGAAGTGGTGCACGCCGACGTCGAACAGCCGCAACGGGTCATTGGCGTGGGGACGCGTCAGCTGCTGGTCGAGCACCAGGAAACTGGCGTGAGGTCCCTCGTCGAAGCGGAGGTAGACGGCGCGGCGCTGGTCGGGCGGTCCCGATCGGCGGGCCACGTCCTCAGGCTGGTCGGCATCGACACGTAGACCCAGCAGGTCTCGGTAGAAGTGGAGCGACCGGTCCATGTCGCGCACCCCGACGGCCAGGTGCGACACCGCTCGTATGGCCATGTTGACCCCCATCGTTTCCCTCGGCGGGCGCGTCCCCGGCGCCCTGGGTGTCCCGCACGTGCGGGACGACACGCGGCCGTGTTGCCCCCCCTGGCGCAACCCGGACAGTAGCCCGCATCCCCCGACCGTGGCGGCTGACCCGGCGTCCCTCCGCGCCTCAAACGCCCCCGCGGCCCTCCCAACGAGCATCCCCCAGCCGCCCATACCCCACAACTAGCGTTTCCGCTGGCCACTGTCCGCGGAGGTCTGGCCACTTCCCGAGGAGGTGAGGATGGGATCTTCCTTGCGACGACGACCAGTGGCGGCGGTCGCAGCGGTTGGACTGATGCTCGTGGCGAGCGCGTGCGGGATGTCGCAGGTCCGAGATGATGCCGCCCGCCCCCAATTCCCATCAGCGAACACCTCGACCACGATCAAGACCTCGATGATCGACGCCACCCGAGGCAAGGCGGCCTCGGTCCAGTTGCCGGACGGAACCCGGCTGAGCCTCCCCGCCGGCGCCATCGTGTCGTCCGCGGCCAGATTGAGCATCGCTCAGTCGGACATCGGTGTCTACGACGCTCGCATCGAGGGGGACTGGCAGGGCCGCGCCGATGTACGGCTACCGGCACGCACCGTCGATCCGCCCGGACAGGCGTTCCTCCTGGCCAAGGGAGACAAGGGTTGGGAGGTCACCGAGGCCGAGCTGCGGCCCGACGGCTTCCTCTACGCCAGCCTGCCATCGGTGTCGCTGCTGAAATCGCTGAGCTGCGACGCCAAGGTTGTCGACGGTGCACGGGCAGTGCTGGGCTGCCTTTCGGGGGCGGGCGTTCTCCACGTCCCCGACGGTCTGGCTCGCAGCATCGCAACCGGCCTCGGCTGCGGTACGCCATGGCCGGAGACGACCCTGCTCAGCAAGGACGTGTACTGCCTGTCCTCACCCACCTCGCCTGTTCCCACCGCGGCCGGAGCGACCGGTGGGGGGTCGGGCGTGCCGGCTCCGGTCACCACCGCGAAACCTGCGCCGGCCAACCCGGCGCCCACCACGACAGCCTCCACCACACCCCCGTCCACCGCGGCCCCGGTCGTCCCTCCAGCGCCCCCGGCCGGCAGTCATACGCTGCAGGTCTCCCTCAGTGAGGATCCGGTTCACTGCGACGGCGGCCGACGCTCGTTCGGGACGATCCTGGGTGCGCAACCCGGCGAGACGATCGAGTTCAGCTCGCCGGGCATCGAGAGCCTGCTGCCCGGTCGCGCCGACAGCAACGGGACGGTGACCATGCATTGGGTGTGCTCGTCCCGTCATGTGGGCTGGACCTGGTCCATGACCGCAGTTGGGACGACCAGCGGGCGAACCGCGACATTCGAGTTCCGAGGGGGCGCCGGGGGCTGAGGCCGTTGGCGGGTCGGCGGGCGCCTGAGCGGTGGAAGGCCCGGAGGCGCGGTGCCGACGGACCGACTCAGCTGACCGCGGGGCCGGCCGGCCTGTCGTCAGCGCCGTGTCCGCCCCCAGCGTTCGGCGCCAGCGCGGCCAGCGGTTCCTTCCGTACGCCCCGGATGGCGGCCCGGTAAACCGGAACCTCGATCGCACCCGCGCACACCGGGCATTCGAGCAGTTCGGGCCCGCCCTTCCAGTTCGGGAAGTCGACGACATCGACGAGCAGCAACCGCTCGCAGTGGTCGCAGCGGACCGTGGTCTGGTCGTCGGGATGCGGCTCCATCTCCAGCAGGTCCAGCGGGAAGCCGGAATGGCACGGATCCATCCGGACCTGGGCCTCGACGCCGCCGTCGGCGAAGACGGTGACCGGCCCACTCTCCGACACCACGAAGACGATGCTGTCGGGAGCGTCGAAAGAGAAGCGACGGGCCGAGGTGTGCCGGGTGCCTCCGAGCGTGGGTACCAGCTCATGGGCCTCGCGACTGCCCAGCAGCGCCACACCCGCCCGCAGCAGCTCGCCGGACGGGCCGAGCTCGACCGCCCGGTCGATCTGAGCGAGCAGGGCCAGCGCCGCCGGGTGGTGCTCTGGATGACCGAGTTGCAGCCGAGGCGCCCGGATGGCGGTGCTGGTGTCGACCTTCGCCGGACCGCCGATCACGACCATGGCCGGCGCGCTGATAGCCCCGCCGTCGTCGGCGGGCGCGCTGGTGTCGGTCTGCTCGGCCGGTGAGTCGGCGCTCGACTCAGCCGGCCCTGCAGACAA
>JAXDQG010000383.1:0-9924 GCA_034667945.1 Acidimicrobiia bacterium
CGCCACCGTGGCTCGCGAACGGCAGTGGAGCAAGCCGGTGATACCTGCGGCGGGTGACCCGGCCCCCTACCCCGGTAGCCCTGCCCTGGCGGAGCAGGCCGACCGGGCCACCTAGCGCGAAGGCGCGGGCCATCTCGTCGAGCCGGCTCGCCCCTCCGAAACCGCACCCGACCCGAGAACGGTTGGGACGGCTTCCGCCGATCGGCGTCCTCAGGCTGTCGTCGGTCCTGATTGCGCTGTCCATTTTGGCCATCGGGGCATGCGGAGAAAGCGGTCTGGCTTCCCAGCCCGAGGACGGCCAGCCCTATGGAGAGCCCGCCGAGACCCCACTGCGCCACTTGCTCGGCGGCGACCCCACCGCGACAACCGAGCGGTTCCGGAGGCAGGCGCAACGCCAGCAGGAGCTCATCGCTACGTGCATGGCTCGGCAAGGGTTCGAATACGTGCCGGTGGAGCCTCCGCCGCCAAGCCCGTCCGGTGCAGCGTCGAAAGTGCCTCTCACCCGGCGGCAGTACGTCGAGCGCTACGGCTTCGGCATCTCCACCAAGCTTTCGGCGCTGACCCCGCCGTCCGGGTCGGTCACGACCACGACGCTCGACGATCCAAACCCGAACATCTTCAGCCGGCTCTCGCCCACCGCACGAGAGGCATACGACCGAGCGCTCTATGGCCAACCACCAGCGACCGGAGGCTGCCAAGGGGAAGCGGTCGCCTCGTTGGCTTCACGGGCGGTCGACCCGGTGGTCTCCCAAGTGGAACCACAGCTTGCCCGGCTGTACGAGCAGGTCAACGACGAACCCGGCTTGCTCGCTGCCCAGCGCAGCTATGGGACGTGCATGTCGAAAGCCGGACACCCCGCCGTGCACCAACCCCAGGACGCACTCGATCTGGTGAGCGACCGGCTGGAGCAGGCCCGCATCGGGACCGCGGGGCCGGCGTCCGACACGTCGCTCCGCTATGACGCCCAACTGCTGGCCGAGACCCAGCGATTCGAGCTGCGCCTGGCCAAGGATGACTACCGCTGCGGGCTACCGCTGGAACGGGTGCGGCTGGCGGTGCAACGAACGCTCGAGCAGCGCTTCATCGACGAGAACCGCGACCTGCTCGAGCGCTACCGGGCGGCACTGGCGGGCGGGGACTGACCGCGAAGCGCCATGGCACTCAGCGGATAGCTCAAGCCGCCTTCATGTCGGCCAGCACCCGCTTCCAACGCTCCGGGTCCGACCGGTAGGGCGCATAGAAGGAGACGCGGGCGATGACGTCGCCGTAGCGCCGGTGCAACTCGCCGGCGATCCGCTCGGGCTCGCCCACCACCGCGAAGGTGTTGAGGATCTCGTCGTCGACAAGGTTGCCCATCTCCACCCATTTGCCCTGCTTGGACATGGTGTTGAGCTCGTCCTGCAGCCCGCCCCACCCGTGCAGGTCCAGGACCGGCTTGTAGGCCGGAGTCGATCCGTAGAAGGCGATCTGCTGGCGGGTGCCCTGCGACGCCTTCTCCAGCTCGTTCTCGTTGCTGCCGGTCACGACGAAGGACGGACCGACGATCTCGAAGCCCTCCAGGTCCGATTTGCCAGCCTTGGCCCGCCCTCGGAGCAGCGCCGGGATCGTGACCTCACGCAGGTAGCGCTCGGTGGTGAAGCCGTGGCAGATGAACCCGTCGCACACCTCACCGGCAACCTCGGTCATCAGCTCGCCCACGCCGGCCAGGAAGATCTTGGCGTTGCCATGAGGGTTCGGGCCGGGGTTGAAGAACGGGGTCATCAGCGTGTGGCTGTAGAAGTCGCCGCGGAAGTCCAACTTCGTGCCGTTGTTCCACGAATCCCAGATCGCCCGGATCGCCAGCACCATCTCGCGCATGCGAGCGGCGGGATGGGACCACTGCATCGAGAAACGCTTGGTGATGTGCGGCTTGATCTGGCTGCCCAGGCCCAACACAAAGCGTCCGCCGGAGTAGTTCTGGAGATCCCAGCCCACGTTGGCCAGGATCATCGGGTTGCGGGCGAAGGCCACCGCGATGCTGGTCCCGAGCTCGACGCTCTCGGTCTCCTGGGCCGCCAGCAGCAGTGGGAAGAATGGATCATGGCTGGTCTCCGCGGTCCAAATGCCCGAATAGCCAGCTTCCTCGAGGTCGTGAGCTTCAGCCCCCGCCTTGGACAGATCCGATCCGATGCCACCGTCGACCTTCATGGCGCGGACGCTACACCGGCACAGCTTGGGCGTTGGCCCGTCACAACTCGGGGCGTTCGCCCTCGCAATGTGGAGGCGCTATACCGGCTGGTTGGTGGTGAGGCGCAGCACGTCCAGTGCCCGATCGAGCTCGTCCGCCCCGACGAGACCGGTCTCGAGCACCAATTCGCGTACCGGTCGACCGCTCTTGCCGGCCTCCTTGACCAGCGCTGCCGCCCGCTCGTAACCGATCACCGGGGCCAGCGAGGTCAGCACCGAGAGAGATGCCTCGGCGTAGGAGCGGCAGCGCTCGACGTCGGCCTCGATGCCGTCGATGCAGCGATCCCTGAACAGTCGGCTCACCGCGCTGAGCAGACGGATCGATTCGAGCAGGTCTCGGGCCATGAGGGGCAGATAGGTGTTGAGCTCGAAGGCGCCCTGGCTGCCCGCGAAGGCCACGGCCGCATCGTTGCCGATCACCTGCGCGACCACCTGCGAGACGGCCTCGGGTATCACCGGGTTGACCTTGCCCGGCATGATCGACGAGCCGGGCTGCAGGTCGGGCAGGCGGATCTCGGCCAGCCCCGCCCTGGGGCCTGAGCCCATCCAGCGCAGGTCATTGGCGATCTTCAGCAGGGCAACCGCCAGCGTGCGGAGATGGCCCGACAGCTCGACCAGCCCGTCACGGGCCGCCTGCGCGGCGAAATGATCGGGGGCCTCCGACAGCGGCAGGCCCGTGGAGGCGGCCAGCCGGTCGATGACCGCCGGGGCGAAGGCGGGTGGGGCATTGATGCCGGTCCCCACGGCCGTGCCGCCCAGCGGGAGGCGACCAACCCGCGGGAGCGCGGAATCGAGTCGTTCGATGCTCTCGTGGATCTGCTGCGCGTAGCCCCCGAACTCCTGGCCGAGCGTGACCGGAGTGGCGTCCATGAGGTGGGTCCGGCCTGCTTTGACCACGGTGGCGAACTCGGCCGCCTTGGAACGCAGGCCCTCCTCGAGGTGCCTCAGCGCAGGCCGCAGGTCGGCGACCACGGCGTCGACCGCGGCCACGTGAATGGCGGAGGGAAAAACGTCGTTGGAGGACTGGCTGGCGTTCACCTGGTCGTTGGGGTGGACCGGCTGGCCGAGCCGCTCGGCGGCCAGCGACGCCAGCACCTCGTTCATGTTCATGTTGGACGACGTGCCCGAACCCGTCTGGAACACGTCTATCGGGAACTGATCGTCCCAACGGCCGTCGCTGACCTCGACCGCAGCGGTGGCGACGGCGTCGGCCACGCCGGGGTCGATCACGCCCAGCGCGGCGTTGACGTGGGCGGCTTCGCCCTTGATGAGGGCGAGGGCCCGGATGAGGCGGCGCTCCAAGCGCTGGCCTGAGATCGGGAAGTTCTCGACCGCTCGTTGGGTCTGCGCGCCCCAGCGAGCATCAGCCGGGACCCGAACCTCCCCCATCGTGTCGTGCTCGATGCGGTAGCGCTGCTGCTCGGACGTCATACGTGCACCGTAGGGGCAGGGTCGTGGCTAAGCCCTTGGCCCGTTGGTGCCCGGGCGGGCGGCGAGCGAAACGGTCAGCGCGAGAGCGCCACCGGGGTGGATCGGTTCACGTCCTCGAAGAAGTCGTTGCCCTTGTCGTCCACCACGATGAACGCCGGGAAGTCCTCGACGTCGATCTTCCAGACCGCTTCCATGCCGAGCTCGGGGTACTCCAGCACCTCGACCTTGCGGATGCAGTCCTTCGCCAACCGGGCGGCGGGGCCGCCGATCGACCCCAGGTAGAAGCCGCCGTGGCGGTGGCACGCGTCGGTCACGGCCTTCGAACGGTTGCCCTTGGCCAGCATGACGAACGACCCGCCCGCGGCTTGGAACTGGTCGACATACGAATCCATGCGACCCGCCGTCGTCGGCCCGAACGACCCCGATGCGTACCCTTCCGGCGTCTTGGCCGGCCCCGCGTAGTAGACGCAGTAGTCCCGCAGGTAGTCGGGCATGCCCTGCCCAGCATCGAGCCGTTCCTTGATCTTGGCGTGGGCGATGTCCCGGGCCACCACCATCGGCCCCGTCAAGGACACCCGGGTGCGGATGGGATAGCGGGAGAGCGTCGCCCGGATCTCACTCATGGGCTGCGTCAGGTCGATCCGCACCACTTCGCCGTCGAGGTGCGCGTCGGCCGTCTCGGGCAGGAACCGTGCGGGATCGGTCTCGAGCTGCTCGAGGAACAAGCCGTCGGCGGTGATCTTGCCCAGCGCCTGGCGATCGGCCGAACAGCTGACCGCAATACCCACCGGGCACGATGCCCCGTGGCGCGGTAGACGGATGATGCGGACGTCGTGGCAGAAGTACTTGCCGCCGAACTGCGCGCCGATGCCGGTCTTCTGGGCCACCTCCAGCACGGCTTGCTCCAGCTCGACATCACGGAAGCCCCGTCCTTCCCGGTTCCCGCTGGTCGGGAGGGTGTCGAGGTAGCGGGCGGATGCGAGCTTGGCGGTCTTCATCGTGTACTCGGCCGAGGTCCCGCCGATCACGATGGCCAGGTGATATGGGGGGCAGGCAGCAGTGCCGAGGGTACGGATCTTCTCGTCGATCCAGCGGACCAGGCTGTTCGGGTTCAGCAGCGCCTTGGTCTCCTGGTACAGGTAGCTCTTGTTGGCCGAGCCCCCGCCCTTGGCCATGAACAGGAACTTGTAGGTGTTGCCGTCGACCGCGGCGATCTCGATCTCGGCCGGCAGATTGCTGCCGGTGTTGGCCTCGTCGTACATGTCGAGCGCGGCCATCTGGCTGTAGCGGAGATTCGAGGTCAGATACGTTTCGTACACGCCTCGGGCGATGGCCTCCTCGTCGCCCCCGCCGGTCACGACGAACTGGCCTTTCTTGCCCTTCACCAGGGCCGTCCCCGTGTCCTGGCACGAGGGCAGCACGCCACCGGCGGAGATGCAGGCGTTCTTCAGGAGCTCGGTGGCCACGAAGTGGTCGTTGTCCGACGCTTCGGGGTCTTCGAGAATCTTGGCCAGCTGAGCGAGGTGGCCGGGGCGGAAGAGGTGGGCGATGTCCCGCATCGCCTCACGCGTGAGCTGCGTGAGTGCTTCGGGCTCGACCCGGAGGAACGAATAGCCGCCCGCCTCGAAGGTGGACACTCCCTCCGTGGCGATCAGCCGATAGGGCGTGTCGTCCGCCCCCAGTGGCAAGAGGTCCTGATAGACGAAATCTGCCATGGGCAGGAAGCTACCCCTGGCATCGGGGGAGCCCCAACCGACGGGCCGCGGGTCAACGATGATGCGGCGGCCACCGCCGCGCCCGGGTCACTCAGGCGATGGCGGCGATTGGCTCGGCGTCATAGGGGGCGTCGACCGCGACATCGGCCAGGCGGCAATCCTCCGCCTCGACGAGCCGACGGACCCGAGCGTGGACGTCGATCACCGGCCAGATCCGCTCGGCAAAGCTGTTCGCGTTCACCCTGACCGTGTCGTTGCTCGCCATCTCGCTCGTCCCTCCGCCTCAGCCGGTTCTTCCGCGCTGCCACGCACAGTACGTGAGGGTGCGACCGCGGTCGATGGGCGAACTCTCATGCCTGGTCATTGCGCATGTGACATCCCGGCGAGGTCAGGCGAGCGCCACCAGTTCGAGCATCTCTTCGCGGTAGTAATCGAGATCGCCTTCGGGCAGCAGCAACACCCGCTGGGGAGCCAGCGTGCGGACGAACGCCGGGTCGTGACTGACCAACACCATCGATCCGGGCCAGCGCGACAGCGCGGTTCCCACGGCTTCTCGCGACGAGGGATCGAGATTGTTGGTGGGCTCGTCCAACAGCAGGACGTTGTGGCGCCCGGCCACCAATTGCGCCAGCGCCAGCTTTGTCTTTTCGCCGCCTGACAGCGTGCCGGCGCGTTGGAACGCCTTGTCGCCCGACAGGCCGAAATGACCGAGCAGCGATCGCAGCAACTCGTCGTCACGACCGAGGGCGTGATTGCGCAGGTTCTCGATCAGGCTGCGGTCGCCGTCGATTCCCTCGTGCTCCTGGGCGTAGTAGCCCACGTCGACCTTGTGACCGCGCTCGACCGAGCCGGAACTCGGTGTGGCCTGGTGGGCGAGGATGCGAAGCAATGACGTCTTGCCGGCCCCGTTCAGGCCCATCACGAGCAGACGTTCGCCCCGCCCGAGGTTGAAGCTCAGGTCGCGGAAGACGGTCAGATCGCCGTACGCCTGGGTGAGGCCCTCGACATCGAGCACCACGCGGCCCGCGTGCGGAGGCTCCGGGAAGCGGTACTGCACGTCGCGCTTCCCCTTTGGCGCCAGAACGGCGTTGCTCCGCATCCGCTCGACCTTGCGGTCCCACACCATGGCCTTGCGGGCCATCGTCTCGTTCGAGTGCCGGAACTTGTCGGCCAAGGCCTGGAAGCGCTGGATCTCGGCTTGCTGGCGGGCAGCCAGGCGGGTCCGCCGCTCCTCGTCCTTGGCTCGGGCGCTGAGGTACTGGCTGTAGGTGCCCTTGTACTCGACGAGGCTGCCGACCGCGCGCTCGCCTTCACGATCAAGATGCAGCACACGGGTGATGGCTTCGTCGAGCAGGTCGAGGTCGTGGCTGATGACGACGAGCGCGCCGCGGTAGCTGCGCAGGAAGGACATCAGCCAGGCCTTGGCGTCCATGTCCAGGTGATTGGTGGGCTCGTCGAGGAGGAGGACGTCGGAGCCGGCGAACAAGATCCTTGCCAGTTCGACGCGGCGAAGCTCTCCGCCGGAGAGGGCCGAGAGCGGGAGGTCGAGCCGGTCGTTGGGCAGCCCCAGACCGGACGCCAGGCGCCGAACCTCGGCATCGGCTGCGTAGCCGCCCTCGCCCTCGAAGCGTTCTTGTGCCCGGGAGTAGCGACTGATGTTCTGCGACGAAGGGTCGGTTTCCATCTTCACCAGCAGCTTCTCGAGCCGCTCGGCCGCTTCGTCCAGGCCGCGGCCGGAGAGCACGCGCGCGACGCCGGTCTGGTTGTGGTCGATGTGCTCGTTGCGCGGGTCTTGCGTCAGATAGCCGACCCCGCCCCGACGGATGACCACACCTCTCGCCGGTTGGTCGGCGCCACTGAGGACACGGAGCAACGTGGTTTTGCCCGCACCGTTCCGCCCGACCAGGCCCACCTTGTCACCAGCCTGGACGGTGAAGGAGGCCCCGTCGACGATGGTCTTGTCGTCGATGTCGACCATGAGGTCGTTGACGTGGAGCACGACAGCCCAGTCAACCAGCCGGCAGGTGGGTTACCCCGCTTGGTTTCCGGTGGGTGCCCCGGAGCGCTCTAGCGTGCCGGCACCATGGAGGTCAACGAGACGACCATCAGGCTGTTCCTGCACGTGCTCGGGGTATCCGTGTGGGTCGGCGGCCAGATCGCCCTCTCGGCCCTGGTGCCCGTGGCGCGTGGCCTGGGGCCCGACGCGCCCCGGCGGCTGGCTCGGCGTTTTGCGCAGGTGGCCTGGCCGTTCTTCGCTCTGACCGTGGTGACCGGGATCTGGAACCTGCTCCGGGTCAACGTGGGTGACCGGACGGTGGGCTATCAGATCACCCTGATGATCAAGCTGCTGCTGGTGGCGCTCTCGGGCGGTACCGCGTTCGTGCACGGGCTGGAGGTCACGGCACCGGTGCGAGCCATCACGGGCGCCTTGGCGCTGTTGGCCGGGTTGGCGGCTGCCTTTTGCGGGGTGCTGCTCATCTGGGGCGGGGGGTAGGACGGCCGCGGGGGCGATGCGCCACACAGCACACCCGACAGCCTCGCTGACCTGGGAAAATGCTGGCGGCGAGCGCACAAGGGCAGCACGTGAGGAGAACGTCCGCTCGGGGTGGTCCACGTAGCGCCCGGCAACCCGCGGGCTAACGTCGCCGCCGTGAACGAACTCGAAGAAGGCACGGCGCTCAGCCTCGACTGGGACAAGCTGGGCAAGATCGGCCGCGCCGGCCAGCAGGTCGTCCCCGTGGTGCTGCAGGACGCCGACTCGGGAGACGTGCTCTTCATCGGTTATGCCAATGACCAAGCGCTGCAAGCCACGCTCCAGCGCGGCTCGGCAGTCCTCTGGTCCACCTCCCGCGACGAGCTCTGGCACAAGGGCGCCACCTCTGGCGACACCTTGGAGCTGGTCGAGGTCAGGGTGAACTGCGAGCAGAACTCGCTGCTCTACCGAGTTCGGCCCAGCACCGGCGGCGCTTGCCACACCAAAGACGCCGAGGGCAAGGCCCGGCCGGGCTGCTACTACCGCCGCGTGACGGACCCCGCCGCCCTCGAGTTCGGCTGACCGGGGGACCGCGCCCGGGGCCGCTCAGTTGACGAGCTTCTGACGCCCCTCCCAGTAGGGCGCCCGCAAAATGAACTTCTGCAGCTTGCCGGTGCTGGTCCGGGCGAGCTCCGACCGGAACTCGATCCGCGTCGGGCACTTGTAGTGCGCCAGCTTCGACCGGCAATGGGCCATGAGCTCCTGCTCGGTGGCCGCTGCACCCGCAGCCAGCACGACCAGGGCGATCACCGTCTCGCCCCACTTCTCATCGGGCACGCCGAGCACCGCCACCTCGGCCACCGCCGGGTGCGAGAACAGCACGTCTTCAACCTCGATGGACGACACGTTCTCGCCGCCCGAGATGATGAAGTCCTTCTTCCGGTCGGAGATCGAGACGTAGCCCTCGTCGTCGATGGTGCCGCCATCGCCGGTGTGGAAGAACTCGAGGCCGTCCTCCCGGGCGCGAATGGCCTCGGCCGTTGCCTCGGGCTGCTCCCAGTAGCCCTTGAGCACCACGTTGGAGCGGGCGATGACCTCGCCGTCGTCGGTGACGCGGAGCCGCACTCCCAGGGCGGGAGCACCTGCACGGCCGAGCCGCGTGGCCCGCTCGGTGGGCGTGAGCTTGTCGTACTCGGCCCGGCGACGGTTCATGGTCAGCAGCGGGGCGGTCTCGGTGAGGCCGTAGATCTGGATGAACTCCCAGCCCAGCTCGGTCTCCATCCGCTCGATGGTGCGGGTCGGCGGTGGTGCGCCGGCCACGACCATGCGTACCCGATCACGCCCGGGTACGGGACCCTCCCAGGTGGACGCGGCGTCGAGGATGGCCGCCACCACGGCCGGCGCGCCACACAACAGGCTCACCCCATAGCGCTCGACCCGGCGGAGGATCTCGGCCCCGTCCACCTTGCGCAGCACCACGTTGGTGGTGCCCATGCCGGTGGTGGCGAAGGGCATGCCCCAGCCGTTGCAATGGAACATCGGCAGCGTGTGGAGGTACACGTCACGGTCACTGACCCCGGCCTGCCAGCCGAAGGTGGCCGCGTTGATCCACAGCGACCGGTGGGTCTGCTCCACGCCCTTGGGCCGGGCGGTCGTGCCCGAGGTGTAGTTGATGGTGGCAGTCGTGTCCTCGTCCGGCTCCCAGGCGCGCGGCTCGACGCCGTAGCGGTACAGCTGCTCGTCGGAGTGGGCACCCATCACGAACTTGTGGGGCGCCGACACCCCGTCCAGCGACTCGGCCAGCTCCGGGTCGACCAGGAGGACATCGGCCCCGCAGTGCCCGACGATGTACTTGATCTCTTCCGCGTTGAGCCTGAAGTTGATGGGCACGAAGATGCGCCCCCAATTCGAGACCCCGTAGAAGCTGGCGAACAGGCGGGCCGAGTTGTGCGACACCATGGCGACCCTGGCACCGGCCGGTACCCCGAGCGCATCGAGCCCGGCAGCCTGCGCTGCAGCCCGTTCGGCCAGCTGGCGGAACGTGGGCGAGCCCCACGACTCGGCCGGCTGGTCGGGTTC
>JAXDQG010000384.1:0-2751 GCA_034667945.1 Acidimicrobiia bacterium
ACTACGGCGGCTGACGGCAGGTAGAGACGGGTTTCAGCTGCCGGGAGTCGGGGCCGCAGCCGACTCGTCGAGTGCCTGAGCCAGGGTGTTCCAGGCCAGCGTGGCGCACTTGATGCGCGACGGGAACTTCATCACGCCCTTGAGTGCCTCGAGCTCGCCCAGCTCGAGCTGGGGCTGGCCGTCATCGTCGTCGTCCTGATCACGGATGCTCAGCAACCGCTTGAAGGCCCGCGTGAGCGCGTTGACCTCGTCGACAGACCGTCCCTTCACCGCCGCGGCCATCATCGACGCCGACGATTGGCTGATGGAGCAACCTTGGCCCGTGAAGCGGAGATCTTCGATCTTGCCGTTTTCGACGTCGACGGTGACGACAACCTCATCACCGCACAGCGGGTTGAAGCCCTGGGTGCGGTGGGCCGGAGGCGGCAGCTCGCCCTTCAAGCGAGGGTTCTTGTAGTGGTCCAGGATGATCTCTCGGTAGAGGTCTTCCAGTCCGGCCATTCCGATTCGCTCCCGGTGTCTCAGAAGAACAGGTCATCGACACCGGCGAGGGTCTCGACCAGGGCGTCAATGTCCGAGAAGTCGTTGTAGAGATACCACGAGGCCCGGGTCAACGCTCCGGTAGTGACGTTCATCACACTGAGCAGGGGCTTCGCGCAGTGATGCCCGGCACGTACGCAGATGCCCGCCTGGTCCAGGACCTGCGAGACATCGTGCGGGTGGACGTCGCCGTAGCTGAACGACACCATTCCACCGCGCCGGGTTGGATCGTCGGGACCGTAGATGCGCAGCTTGTCGCCGTGGCGGGCCCGCAACTGGTCGAGCGCATAGACGGTGAGCGAGCGCTCGTGCCCGGCAATCTGGTCCATGCCGATGCCGTCCAGATAATCCACCGAGGCGCCGAAGCCCACGATCTCGGCGATGGCAGGCGTGCCAGCCTCGAACTTCCAGGGCAGCTCGGTCGGAGTGAAGCCATCGAGCGTGACGTTGAGGATCATCGACCCGCCGCCCAGGAACGGGGGCATGGCCTCCAGCAGCTCCTGACGGCCCCACAACGCGCCGATGCCGGTCGGCCCGCACATCTTGTGCGCCGAGAAGGCCACGAAGTCCGCACCCCAGGCGGCGATGTCGGTGGTGTGGTGGGGGACGAACTGGCAGGCGTCGACAACCACGACCGCGCCGACCCGGTGGGCCGCGGCGACGATCTCGGCGACCGGAGGCATGGTGCCCAGCACGTTGGACTGCGCCGAGACCCCGACGACCTTGACGCCTTCCAGCAAGCGGTCCAGGTCTGAGAGGTCGAGCTCGCCCTGGTCGGTGAGGGGGATCCAGCGGATCTCGATGCCCCGCTCGGCGGCCAGGATCTGCCAGGGCACGATGTTGGCGTGGTGCTCGAGATGGGTCAGCAATACGGCGTCGCCCGCCTGGAGGTTCTGGCGTCCGTAGGAGTGGGCGACCAGGTTGATGCCCTCCGTGGCGTTGCGCACGAAGACCAGCTCGCGGTCGGAGGAGGCGCCGATGAAGGCGCGCACCTTGGCGCGGGCCTCCTCCATGGCGTTGGTGGCCTGCTCGGCCAGCCAGTAGGCACCCCGATGCACGTTGGCGTTGGCCGTCTCGTAATAGCGGTCCATGGCGTCGAGAACGGCCTGGGGCTTCTGCGAGGTGGCTGCGGAGTCGAGATAGATCAGCTCACGGCCGGTGGCACACGGCCGGAGGATGGGGAAGTCCTTCTTGATGCGCTCGACGTCGAGCGGGGAGGTCACCGCCACGATTCGTACCCTTCTGCTTCGAGCTCGAGAGCCAACTCGGGGCCGCCCGATGCCGCGATGCGTCCGTCGATCAGAAGGTGGACGTGGTCCGGCTGCAGGTAGTTGAGCAGGCGCTGATAGTGGGTGATGACGAGCACGCCCATCTCGGGGCGGTCCTTGCGCACCTCCTGCACACCTTTGGCCACCACCCGCAGGGCATCGACGTCGAGGCCGGAGTCGGTCTCGTCGAGGATGGCCATCTCGGGCTGCAGCAGGGCCATCTGCAAGATCTCGTTGCGCTTCTTCTCGCCACCGGAGAAGCCTTCGTTGAGGTGGCGTTCGGCGAACGCCGGGTCCATCTCGAGACGGGCCATCCATTCGAGGAGGGCCAAGCGCACCTCGAGGACGGACATATCCATTCCCTTGCGGGCGGTGAGGGCCTGGCGGAGGAAGTTGGTGACGGAGACACCGGCGATGGACTGCGGGTACTGGAAGGCCAGGAAGAGACCGGCCTTGGCCCGTACGTCGACGTCCCAGTCCGTGATGTCGTCACCGCGGAGGCGAACCCTTCCGCCGGTGACCAGGTAGTCCGGGCTGCCGAGCAGGCTCTGGGCGAGCGTGGACTTGCCCGAGCCGTTTGGGCCCATGATGGCGTGGATCTCGCCGGGATTGATGGCCAGCGACACGCCTTTGAGGATCGGTTCTCCGCCGTCGGCCGTGCTGACGCGGAGGCCATCGATCTCGAAGAGGAGGGTCGTCACAGACCCATTCTATTAGCACTACGGCGGTAGTGGAAATAGCACCTTCGCTGGTTCTTCGCCCGGAAAAGTGACGTTCCGACCACTTCTTGCGACGTCACCCGGCGGGTCGCCTAGGGAGACCCATTGGCGTTTCCCCGGTGACAAAGGGATCGCGGGTCGCCGCGCGCCGGTCACCGGGCGCTCGCTGACCTGCTCGAACACGACTGCTCGTCGGCCCCGGCCGCGGCCGTTTCGCCACCGGA
>JAXDQG010000385.1:0-6534 GCA_034667945.1 Acidimicrobiia bacterium
CCTCCAGTACGTTCTCGACGGGCGCCGGGCCCTGACCACGGGAGGTTCGCGACCGTCATGAAGGCCGAGGTCGTGGCGATCGGCACCGAGCTGCTTCTCGGGCAGATCGTCGATACGAATTCCTCCTGGATCGGCGAGCACTTGGCGCTGGCCGGGATCGACTGCCATCGCCAGGTCAAGGTCGGGGACAACCCGGCGCGGATGGTGGAAGCCATCCGGGATGCGCTCGATCGGGCCGACGCCGTGATCGTGTGCGGCGGGCTCGGTCCCACGCAGGACGACGTCACCCGAGAGGCTATTGCCGAGGTCATGGGTGTGCCTCTCGTGCGCGACGGGGTGGTGGTGGACCGCATCCGGGCGATGTTCGCCGCCCGTGGACGCGAGATGCCGGCCAACAATCTCCGGCAGGCCGACGTGCCGGTCGGGGCCACGACCATCCCGCAACAGCCGGGCACCGCCCCCGGTCTCGTCTGCCCGGTCGGGGACAAGGTCATCTACGCCATGCCCGGCGTGCCGGCTGAGATGCAGGAGATGCTGGCCGGCACGGTGATCCCCGATCTGCGCCGACGGTCCGGCGACACCTCGGTCATCCTCTCGCGGGTGCTCCGCACATGGGGTCAGTCCGAATCCGGTGTGGCCGAGATGCTGGCCGGGCGGATCGACGCGCTCGATCCCACCGGCAATCCCACCATTGCGTTCCTGGCCTCTGGCATCGAAGGCATCAAGGTGCGCATCACCGCCAAAGCCGCCGACGCGGCGGGCGCCCGGGCGCTGCTCGACGCCGAAGAGGACGAGGTCCGGGCCATCCTGGGCGAGCTCGTGTTCGGTACCGACGAGGAGACCATGGAGGCAGCGGTGCTCTCCCTGTTGGAACGCGCCGGGCTCAGCTTGGCGTTGGCCGAGTCGGTGACCGGGGGCTTGATGGCTTCCCGGGTCTGCGCCGTGCCCGGCGCCAGCAACTGCTTCCAAGGTGGTGTGGTCGCTTACACCAACCACGTCAAGTCGGACCTGCTCGACGTGCCCGAGGGGCCGGTCGTCAGCGAGGCCGCGGCGAGGGCCATGGCGGATGGCGTACGCCGCCGGCTTGGTGCAGACGTGGGCCTGTCAACCACCGGTGTGGCCGGGCCTGACGAAGAGGAGGGCGTGCCGGTCGGCACCGTCTTCGTCGGTCTCTCACTGGCCGAATCGTCGGAGGCAGTGGCGCTCCGGTTGCCCGGAGATCGCCAGCGCATTCGGAACTTCGCCACCATCTCGGCCTTCGACCTGTTGCGGCGTCGGCTACTGGCCCAGATCGCGGCGAGCGCGTGACCGAGGGGGCCGGCCCAGAGCCCGCCCCCGATCGGCAGGACCTGGCCAGGCTCTTCATCGCGGTCGTGCCGCCTCCAGAGGTGGTGATGGCTGTGACCGCGCTGCCCCGACCGGCGCTTCCCGGGGCCCGTTACGCGCGCCCGGAGCAGACCCATGTGACGCTGCGATTCCTGGGCAATGCACCCATCGATGCGGCGGTTGGTGCCCTCGCGGCGGTTCAGGCTCCGGCCCCTGAGGCGGTTGTGGGCCCGCGCACCATGCGATTGGGACGACAGGTCGTCTGTCTGCCCGTGAGCGGCCTCGATATCGTCGCCCGAGCCGTGGCGGAAGCCACCGCTCATGTGGGCCGCCCGCTGGAGATGCGGCCGTTCCGCGGCCACTTGACGGTGGCCAGGTTGGCTCGACCCAACGCTGCCACCTGGCGCGAACTGCTCGATGTGCCCTTCGAGGCCCGGTTCCCCGTCAACGAGGTGCTGCTCGTCCGCTCGACCCTCGCTCGACATGGCGCTCGATACGACCTGGTGGCCACCCATCCCCTGGTGGCTGGTCTGTGAGCGACTGAGCGCGTCCCTGCCAGCCGCGCCAGCGGAGTTCCACCATGCCCGGACCTGATTTGCCCGGAGCTGATTTGCCCGGAGATCCCCGGTAGCGTCCGGCAGCGATGCGCTTCAGCCATTGGATTCCCAACTCGCTGTCCTGGTCGGAGACCGTCGCGTCCGGTCAGTTCGCCGAGGCCGTGGGCTACGACGGGCTCTGGTACGCCGACCACTTCATGCCCAACGCGGCGGAACCAGCCGATGGCCCGGTTCACGAGGTCTTCCCCGTCATGGCGGCCCTCGCCGCCTCAGTCCCCAGGGTGCGGATCGGGTCGCTGGTTGCGGGCAACACGTACCGACACCCTGCCGTGCTGGCCAAGATGATCAGCACGATCGATCACGTCAGCGGTGGGCGTGTCGTCCTCGGCCTCGGTGCTGGCTGGCAGGAGAACGAGCATCGGGCCTACGGCATCGAGTTCAACTCGTTCGGCTGGCGCTTCGACCGTTTGGAGGAGGCGTGCCAGGTCCTGCACGGACTGTTCGAAAACGAGCGCTTCTCGTTCTCCGGCAAGCACTACACGCTCGAGAACGCCCCCCTCGATCCCAAGCCGCTGCAGCTACCCCTGCCCTTTCTCATCGGCGGCGGGGGTGAACGGCGGACGCTGCGCATCGTCGCCCAATACGCCACAGAGTGGAACGTGTGGGGCACCCCTGAGCTGCTCGCCCAGAAGGGCGCGGTGCTGGACCGGCACTGCGAAGCGATCGGTCGTGACCCCTCCGAGCTCAAGCGCTCGGCCCAGGCGCTGCTGTTCCTGTCGGATGACAAGGTCGTGCTCGACCGGGTTCGAGGCATGAACATCGAGCGTCCGACGATCATCGGCACGCCGTCGGAGGTGCAGGACATCATCGGGAGGTATCGCGACGCCGGGGTCGACGAGGTCATCGTGCCCGGTTTCACCTTCCGGTCGTCGGCCGAGCGCGAGGACACGCTCCAGCGGTTCATGACGGAGGTGGCCCGTCCCTTCGTCGGCTGATCCTTCGTCGGATGAGCCTGCGGCGGTGAGCTTCCAGTGGTCGGCGATGGGGCGATGGGGCGATGGTAAGCGTGCCGATCGCGTCCTCAGCTGCCGCTGCCCTCAGCGCTCGTCTCGTCTTGGGGATCGAGCTTGAGCGACGCCGAGTTCATGCAGTAGCGCTGGCCGCTGGGTGCGGGCCCGTCGGGGAACACGTGACCGAGGTGGGCGCCGCAACGGGCGCAACGGGCCTCGATGCGTACCATGCCATGGGAGGAGTCGGTCACCGTGTCCACCGTTTCGGAGGAGACCGGCGCCCAGAAGCTCGGCCAGCCGCTTCCCGAGTCGTACTTCGTTTCCGAGGTGAAAAGCTCGGTGCCGCAGACGATGCAGTGATAGGTGCCCGGCTCCTTGGTGTTCCAGTACTCGCCGGTGAAGGCGTACTCGGTGCCCGCGTGCTGCGTGACCTCGTACTGGAGGGGCGTCAGCCGCTCGCGCAGCTCGGCGTCGTCGGGTGTGATCGGATAGTCGGAGAGCTCTCGGCCGGCCATGGGACCGATTCTGCTCGCTCGCGCCCGGCAATGTCGGCCGCTGTGCCCCTCCGGCCGGCGGAACCGAGCCGTTGACGACCCTGACCTGGGCGGGGTGCGGGTGGTGGCCCGTCGTGCCGATCTCTCTTGGCGAGAATTGCGGAAGGTGCTTGATCGAACGGGAGTTCGCCAATTACGCTGCTGTCATTCCGGAGATCGAGCGCTTCGGCGAAATTGAACTTCCGGGTTTTTCGAGCCCACCATCGTAGGTCTGGCCTTGACTGTCACACCTCGTTCGTAAGGTTCAGGCATATCGCTCGGGAACAGCCCGGCTTCCCAGCAGCACCCCTCCAGGGACCGCACAGGAGAACGAGAACCGCATGTCGGTAGAGCGCAACAAGGCGTTGGAGCTGGCCCTCGGCCAGATCGAGAAGCAGTTCGGCAAGGGCTCGGTCATGAAGATGGGCGAGAAGGGAGACATGGCTATCGAGGCCATCTCCACCGGCGCCCTCGCCCTGGACATCGCCCTCGGCATCGGGGGTCTGCCCCGGGGGCGTGTCACCGAGATCTACGGCCCCGAGTCGTCGGGCAAGTCCACCCTCGCCATGCACGTCGTGGCCGAGGCGCAGCGAAATGGCGGCATCTGCGCCTATGTCGATGCCGAGCATGCCATGGATCCGGTCTACGCCAAGGCCATCGGGGTCGACATCGACGAGTTGCTGGTCTCCCAGCCCGACACAGGCGAGCAGGCGCTCGAGATCGCAGACATGCTCATCCGCTCCGGTGCCATCGATGTCATCGTGATCGACTCGGTGGCGGCCCTGACGCCCAAGGCCGAGATCGAAGGGGACATGGGCGACACCCATGTCGGTCTCCAGGCCCGGCTCATGTCCCAGGCGCTGCGCAAGCTGACGGCCAACCTGAACAGGTCCAAGACCATATGCGTCTTCATCAACCAGCTGCGCGAGAAGATCGGGGTGATGTTCGGCTCGCCGGAGACCACGCCGGGTGGTCGGGCGCTCAAGTTCTATTCGTCCGTCCGGCTGGACATCCGCCGCATCGAGTCCATCAAGGACGGTGCCGAGGTGGTGGGCAACCGCACTCGCGTCAAAGTGGTGAAGAACAAGGTGGCGCCGCCCTTCAAACAGGCCGAGTTCGACATCATGTACGGCCGGGGCATCAGCCGAGAGGGCTCGCTGCTCGATGTGGCGGTCGACCTCGGTCTGGTCAAGAAGTCTGGGGCCTGGTTTACCTACGAGGGTGAGCAGCTCGGTCAGGGGCGTGAGAACGCCAAGGGCTTCCTGGGCTCCAATCCCGAGATCATGGTGGAGATCTCCGAGCGGGTGCGCTGCCAGGCCGGCCTCGGCGATCCTGCGGCCGAGCGGACGCCCCCAGCTACGCCCATCTCCCTGGACGACTGAGTGCCTAGTGACTCGGCTCTCCCCGGTAGCCGGAGCCGAGTCACTATCCACTCGACCTCGCCGGTGTGCAGCGGTCGGGGGGCAGCGCCCCCCGGCTTCAGCTGAGCGCCTTGAAAGTGTCATTGTGCTCGTTCGCAAGACTCGTCCCAGGCCGGGGAATAGCCAGCAGTAAAGCCACTTGTTCGGATGAAACCTTGCCATGTCGCTTGGGTTCGGCGCGCGAGGCCACCAGTACGCTGGTGGCCCATGACCACCAGCCGCCGGTATTTCGTTCGCACCTACGGCTGCCAGATGAACGAGCATGACTCCGAGCGGATAGCGGGCCTCCTCGAAGCCGACGGGCACGTCCCTGCCGAAGGTGTTGATGATGCCGACATCGTCGTACTGAACACGTGCTGTATCCGTGAGAACGCCGACAACAAGCTGTACGGCCATCTCGGACACCTGAAGGTTCTCAAGCAGCAGCGGCCGGATATGCAGATCGTGGTGGGCGGGTGTCTGGCGCAGAAGGACGGCGAGCTCGTCCGGCAGCGCGCCCCCCACGTCGATGTCGTGTTCGGCACCCACAACGTGCATCGTGCGGCCGAGCTGGTGCGGTCCGCTCGCCACGACGGCCCGGTGGTCGAGGTCGTCGAGCAGACATTGGACGATGCTGCCGAGTTCCCTTCTGCCCTTCCCGTCCGCCGCGAGGTCGATTATGCCGCGTGGGTCACGATCCAGATCGGCTGCGACAACAGCTGCGCATTCTGCATCGTGCCGGCGGTGCGGGGTCGCGAGATCAGCCGTCCCTTCGCTGACCTGGTCGACGAGGTTCGCTCGCTGGCAGCCGACGGCGTCATCGAAGTCACCCTGCTGGGTCAGAACGTCAACTCCTACGGGCGCGATCTCACGTCCGCCCGACGGTCCGTCGCTCCGTCTCCGGATGACGCCCGCATGGTGGGGGCCGTTTGGGCGACCGACGACCGGCGTCGGGCTCGCGCGTTGTTCGGCGACTTGTTGCGGGCGGTCGGCGCCGTTCCCGGCATCGAGCGGGTCCGGTTCACCAGCCCCCATCCCAAGGATCTCCGCGACGACGTGATCGCGGCCATGGCCGATACCCAAGCCGTGTGCCCGCACTTGCATCTGCCACTGCAGGCGGGGAGTGATCGAGTCCTCGCGGCCATGCACCGTGGTTACACCGCCGAGCGCTATCTCGAGCGACTTCGAGTTGTCCGGGCGGCCGTCGACGACCTGGCGGTGACCACCGACCTCATCGTCGGATTTCCCGGCGAGACCGAGGGCGACTTCGAGGACACCCTGGCGGTGGTGGCCGAGGCCGGCTTCGACAGTGCTTACACGTTCATCTATTCGCCCAGACCGGGGACCGAAGCGGCCGAGATGATCGATCGCTTTGTGCCTGCAGAGGTGGTGGCCGATCGCTTCCAGCGCCTTCGCCGGGTTGTCGAGCGGTCGGCCCTCACTCGTCACCAGCAGCGGGTGGGCCGGCTCGAAGAGGTCGTCGTCGAGGGACCGAGCAAGAAGGACGCTGGTTTGCTGACGGGACGAACCCGGCAGAACAAGCTGGTGCACTTCCCCTCGCTGCGGCCTCTCCGCCCCGGCACGGTGGCCATGGTGCGGGTCGTCTCCGCCGCCACCCACCATCTCACCGGCGAGCTCGTCGAGGTGTTGGCGCCGGCTCGGCATCGGACGCGCATCCCGGTCGCTGCCTTGTGAGCCGACAGGTGGT
>JAXDQG010000386.1:0-3986 GCA_034667945.1 Acidimicrobiia bacterium
AACTACATCTCCCTCGCCGGGGCGCTGGCCCACATCGGTCGGGCCGGCCAGGCTCCCGTGGCGCCGCTGAACCTGGTGGGCGATTTCGGCGGTGGCGGGATGCTGTTGGCCTTCGGGGTCGTCTGCGCCCTGCTGGAAGCAAAGGGCTCCGGGCAGGGCCAGGTGGTCGACGCGGCCATGGTCGACGGCTCGGCCGTGCTGATGACCATGTTCGCCGGGATGTTCCACTCCGGCGTGTGGACCGACGAGCGGGGCGGCAACCTGCTCGACACCGGCTCACACTTCTACGACGTCTACGAGACCGCCGACGGCCGCTACGTGTCGTTCGGCTCGATCGAGCCGCAGTTCTACGCGGAGCTTTTGGAGCTCTCCGGGCTGGGAGCGCAGGACGACCTGCCGCAACAAAACGACAAGGCCCGCTGGCCGGAGATGAAGGCCCGCCTCGCCGACCTGGTTCGCCAGAAGACCAGCGACGAGTGGTGCGCCATCATGGAGGACTCGGACGTGTGCTTCGCCCCGGTGCTGACCATGGCCGAAGCAGCCAAGCACCCTCACAACGAGCTCCGCCAGACCTATGTCGAGGTTGCCGGCGTCTCGCAGCCGGCCCCGGCTCCCCGCTTCAGCCGCACGCCTCCCGCGGTGCAAGCGCCTCCCGCCCATCCCGGCCAGCACACCGACGACGTCCTCCGCGCCTGCGGCCTGTCAGCCGACGACATCGCCAAGCTGCGCTCCTCCGGCGCGGTGGCCTGATCGAGGGCAGGTCGATGGCCACCATCGTCTTCTTCCACGCCCACCCCGACGACGAGTCGATCGCGACCGGGGGCACGATGGCGCAGGCAGCCGACGCGGGGCACCGGGTCGTGCTGGTGGTGGCGACCAGAGGGGAGCGGGGCGAGCCCGTGCCGGGTGTGCTTCAGCCGGGGGAGGAGCTCTGGCAGCGGCGTGTCGTCGAGACCCGCCGCTCGGCCGAGATCCTGGGTGTGGATGCAGTGCATTTCCTGGGCTACGTCGACTCCGGGATGATGGGCGAAGAGACCAACAACGACCCGGCCTCCTTCTGGCAGGCGGAGGTCGAGGAAGCCGCCGAGCGCTTGGCCTCTCTGCTGCGCAGCGAAGCCGCCGACCTGCTCAGCATCTATGACGAGTGGGGCACGTACGGCCACCCGGACCATATTCAGGTGAATCGGGTCGGGCGACGGGCGGCCGAGCTGGCCGGTCTCGCGCCGAAGCGGGTGTTCGAGGCGACCATGAACCGCGACCGGCTGCCCCTGCTCGAGGGCGTCGACGAGGCGACTGTCGCCGCCGGCAGCGATCGCGAGCTGCCCGACCCTGCAACCCTGGGCGTTCCGGAGGCCATGATCACCCATGCCGTCGACGTCACCGGGTCGATCGATCGAAAGGCCGCCTCGATGAGGGCCCATGCCAGCCAGATCAGTGAGGACGCCTCCTTCCTCACCATGCCACCTGACGCGTTCAGGCAGGTGTTCGGGACCGAATGGTATGTGTGCCTGGGAGGCTCCCGGCCGCCGGGCGAACCCTTCGTCGACGACCTCTTCGCCGGTATCGGGCAGCGATGACCGCTTCGTGGGTGCACACCGCGTATCCCCAGCAGGTCCGCTTCGGAACTGGACTGGCAGAGCGGCTACGTCCACTGCTGAAGGAGGCCGGTAGTACGAAGGTGCTGCTCTTGGGCTCGTCGCGGGCCATCTCGTCCGAGCTGGGGCAGAAGGTACTGGCCGGCTTGGGCAGGGGAGTGGGTGTCGCCTTCGACCAGGCCAGCCCTGGGGTGCCGGCTTCCACCGTGCAGGCCGCCACCCGGACCGCGCTCTCCGAGGTGGTGGACACGGTGGTCTCCTTCGGTGGCGGGTCCACCGTGGATCTCGGGAAGGCAATCGCCTTCTTCTTGGAGCAGCAAGCCGGCACGCCGGGAACGAGCTTCGCCGACCGACCGGCCGTCACCCACATCGCCGTGCCGACCACCTTCACAGGAGCCGAGGGCTCGACCCACTTCGCCATGACCGATCCGACCGCCCGAGCCGCGCAGGTTGCCGAGTCGCCCACCCTGGCGCCCCGCTGGGTCGTGTATGACCCTGCCTGCGTAGCCGGCCTGCCGGCGCCGCTGGTGGCCACCACCGGGCTGGTGGCTCTCTCGCATGCCGCCGACGCCGCCCTGGCGCAGCTGCGATCTCCCGAGGCCGAGGCTCTTGCCCTGGCGGCATTCGGGCGGGTGTATGGCTCGTTGGTTCCGGCGGTCGAGGGCGACCCCGATGCCCGGACCTCGTTGCTGGAGGGCTCAGCGTTGGCCGCCCGGGCCTGGCAGCAGGCATTGCCCGGCTTGACCCATGGCCTGGGACTGTTGCTCGCCGGCCGGGCACGGTTGCCGTATGCCACCGCGGTGGCGATGCTGGCGTCCCCGGTCATGCAGTTCAACGCCGAAGCGTTGGGTCCCCGCTTGGAGCAACTCGCCCGAGCGGTGGGGTCGTCCGACCTGCCGGCCACCGTGGCCGAACTGACCGAGGAGGTCGGTGTGGGGAACAGCCTCTCCGACTTGGGCCTCGGCGACGAGGACGCTTCGGCCATCGCCCGCATGGCACAGGCCAACCCGTTCTGCCAGGCCAACCGGCGCCGGGCATTGGAGGAAGATGTCGTGGAGTTGCTCTATCGCATCTGGTGAATCGGTCCGCGGGCTGCCGCCCAGAACGCGACGGAGCCCCTGCCCGGCGCCCATGCAGGGCGTCAGGACAGGGCCTTCACGACCTGCCAGAGAAGGGTCTAGTGCAAGCGGTAGGTAGGGCTCAGAACTTGTCGTCCCAGGTACCGGCCGTCGTCTCGGCCTGGTTGCTGGTGCAGGGCTCGCCGCCGGCAGCCTTTGCATACTGTTTGCCGGCGGCACTCGGGATGTCCCTGATGAAGAAGCAGTCGCCGCTCCTGGAGTAGGCAGCGGCGTAGAACTGATCCGCAGCGGGTGTATTGATCGAGACCCTCTTGGGATCGTCGGACGCGGTGGCGCCATCGACGAACGTCAGCGACGTCTCGACGCTGGCCAGTGTGCCGCCAGGCAGGGGCCCGGGCGTGGCCTTGGTGAAGTCGCCGCTGCTATCCGTCGCGACCGCTTTGGCGGCAGTCAAGCTGTTGCGCAGGGACGATTGCGCGGCGCGGTCCTTGGCCTTGTTCTGTGCGCCCAGGAAGGTCGGGATGGCGATGGCGAGCAGAATGGCGATGATCAGGACCACCACCATCAATTCGATGAGTGTGAAACCATCCTCCTCGCGGCGCGACGCCTGGAGGCGGCGCTTCAAGGTCTCCATGCTGTCTCCTGTGTCTCGGCGGCGTGTTGCCGAGTGGGTCATCGGCGGAGAGGCAGGCCCAATGGAGCGGCTTTCTCTGTTAGTCGCGGAAATTTCCACACGACCCCGTCGCATGGACGCGCCGCGGTGAACCAAAGGCGCTGAGAGCCCTCGGCGCTCAGCCCCGGATGGCTCGTACCACGGCGTCGGCGTTGGTGAGATCGGTGAAGGTCGCGTCCGGCCCGTGCTCGTCGAGCTCGTCCAGCGAGTACCGACCAGTCGCCACTGCCACCACCCGCGCCCCGAACAGCCGTGCCGCCTGGACGTCGGCCGGCGCGTCGCCGATGACCACGGCGTTCGCCGCCAGGTACGGCCGCCGATAGACCTTGGCCGCGTCCTTGAGCGCTCGGCGGAGCAGCTCTACCCGATCGTCGACCTCGTCGCCGAACGCCGCGACCGGGAAGAAGTCGGCCAAGCCTGACGCGGCCAATTTCCCAACGCCGACTTCCCGGGCAGAACCTGTGGTGACCGCCACGCCGATGCCCGCCGCTCGCAGCTTGCGCAGGACATCGACCGCCCCATCCAACACCCAGTCCTGACGGTCGCCGCTCTTCACCCGGAGGCGGTAGTAGCGGCCCATGATGGTCATGACCTCGCTGATGCGCTGGTCGTCCGCCGGGTTGGGCTGGGCGCCGTTCA
>JAXDQG010000387.1:0-6735 GCA_034667945.1 Acidimicrobiia bacterium
GACCTCGGTGGTCGAGATGCGGTGGCCGGACACGTTCATGACGTCGTCCACCCGGCCGAGCAGCCAGAGGTAGCCGTCGTCGTCCAGCTTGGCTCCGTCACCGGCGAAGTAGCGGTCCGGGAAGCGACTCCAATACGTGTCCTTGTAGCGATCCGGATCTCTCCAGATGCCGCGGAGCATGGCCGGCCAGGGGCGGGTGATCGTGAGATAGCCACCGCCACGCTGGATGGGGCTGCCGTTGTCGTCCACCAGCTCGGCGAAGACACCGGGGATGGGTTGCGTGGCCGAGCCGGGCTTGGTGACCGTCACGCCCGGGACCGGGCTGATCATCTGCCCACCGGTCTCGGTCTGCCACCAGGTGTCGACGATGGGGCAGCGGGCCCCGCCGACGTGCTCCTGGTACCACATCCATGCCTCGGGGTTGATGGGCTCGCCCACCGATCCCAAGACTCTGAGGCTCGACATGTCGTGGCGGGACGGCCACTCGGCTCCCCACTTCATGAAGGTGCGGATGGCGGTGGGCGCTGTGTAGAGCTGCGTTACCCGGTACCGCTCGATGATGTCCCACAGCCGGTCCTTGTCCCAGTTGGCGGCGGGTCCGTCGCGCAGCTCGGCACGGGGCGTGTCCGGCGTGCCTTCGTACATCACCGAGGTGGCCCCGTTGGCCAGCGGGCCGTAGACGATGTAGCTGTGACCGGTGACCCACCCCACATCGGCGGCGCACCAATAGACGTCCGTCTCGGGATGCAGGTCGAAGACGTACTTGTGCGTGAACGCGACCTGGGTGAGATAGCCGCCCGTGGTGTGCATGATGCCCTTGGGCTTCGCCGTCGTGCCCGAGGTGTAGAGCAGATAGAGGAGCTGCTCGGAGTCGAGCGGCTCGGGCGGGCAGTTGTCGGCGGCCTGAGCCATCAGCTCGTGCCACCAGTGGTCACGGCCCGCGGCCATCTCGACAGGCTGGTCGCAGCGGTTCACCACGACGACGTTCTCGACCGACGTGCAGCTGGGCAGGGCGACGTCGACATTGACCTTGAGCGGGGAGGGGGCGCCCCGGCGCCAGCCGGCATCCGCGGTGATGATTGCCTTGGCCTCGGCATCGTTGCAGCGGTCGATGATGGCGTCTGGGCTGAAGCCGCCGAAGATGACCGAGTGCGCCACCCCGATGCGGGTGCAAGCCAACATGGCGATGGGCAGCTCGGGAACCATGGGCATGTAGATGGCGACCCGGTCGCCCTTCTGCAGCCCCAGACCCTTCAGCACGTTGGCGAAGCGCGACACCTCGGACAGCAACTGGGCGTAGGTGATCGTGCGGGTGTCGCCGGGCTCACCCTCCCAGTGGAAGGCGACCTTGTCGCCCCGGCCGGCCTCGACATGACGGTCGAGGCAGTTGTACGAGATGTTGAGCTGCCCGCCGATGAACCACTTGGCGAAGGGCAGATCCCACTCGAGGGTCTTGTCGAAGTCCTTGTCCCAGCTGATGAGCTCGCGGGCCTGTCTCGCCCAGAAGGCCTCGTAGTCGGCATTGGCCTCGTCCCACATCGCGCGGTCTGTGACCAGCGCGTTTTCGACGAACGCCGAGCTCGGCGGGAACGTGCGATCTTCGACGTAGAAATCGGCAATGGTCGGCTGGTCAGCCACCGTCGAACCCCCCTGTTGCGCGGGCATCGAGACGTCGCGGAGCCTAGCTGTCCGGCCCAGTCCGCCAAGAACCGGCGTTTTTTGACGCCGCGGATAGCTTGGCGGCGTGGTTCTGCTGGCGCCGGTGCGGGCGTGGGTCGTCGAGCAATCGTGGGCGTCCACCGTCGTCGGCTACGCCTATGACGGGCTTCGCCCCGAGCAGCGCCGCCAAGTGGCCGACAGCAATCCCGACAGCTTCTTCAACGTGGTTCGCTCGGTGAACGACTACGGCGACGACCCGGTGCCCGAGGACCTGCAGGCGGCCAACGCCCGCTCACTGCAGCGCCTCTTGCGGGGCGGTCGCTACGTCAGCTCTGGCCGTCGGGCGCTGTATCTCTACCGCTTGCGCTCGGCCGGGCATGAGCAGATCGCCGTGGTCGGAGACGTGCCCGTCGCCGCCTTCCTGAACGGCGAGGTGCGGGCCCATGAGCGCACCCGCGAAGCCAAGGAGCTCGAACTGGCCCGTCACCTATCGGACGTGCGCATGAGCTCGTCGCCGGTGGGACTGACCTATAGGGGCGAGGCCCTCGTCGACGAGCTGGTGGAGAAGGGGTCCGCCGGGCCTCCCCTCGTCGACTTCACCTCCAGTGATGGCGTGCGGCAGGCAGTCTGGGAGCTGTCCGCGCCTGTGGCGCGGGAGGTGATTCAGGCGTTCACCCGGGTGGCTGCGGCCTACATCGTTGATGGCCACCATCGCGTTGCGGCGGCCGCCCGAGTCGGTGACGAGCACTTCCTGGCCGGCCTGGTGCCCGCCAATCAGCTGAACCTGGCCGCCTACCACCGGGTAGTGGCCGGGCCGCTGCCGGTCGAGCCGGCGGAGGTGGTTGACCGATTGGCTGCTCGTCCGTCCGACGAGCCTGTGCTCGCGCCCGGGCGCGGGCAGGTTGGGCTCTACCTCGCCGGTCGTTGGTACCGCGCTGGGCTGCAGCTGCCGGACCAGGACACCCTGGACGTCGAGGCGGCGGCCGCCCAGGTGCTGGGACCTCTGGCCGGGGTCACCGATCCTCGAGTCGACCCGCGCCTGGACTTTGTGCCCGGTACGGCAAGTGCCGCGCTGATCCAGCAGCTGGCCGACCGCCGGGAAGGCCTGGCGCTGACGCTGCACCCGCCGTCGGTCAACCAGCTGCTGGCCGAAGCCGACGCCGGCCGCACCCTGCCGCCCAAATCGACCTGGTTCGAGCCGAAGCTGCACTCAGGAGTGTTCGTCGTGCAGCGCAGGCCCTTGATGCAGCCGACCGCCGGGGCTCAGGCTTTGGAGGGCTGAGCCGCTCGGAGGCTCAGCGGCTCCGGGGGTGAGCCACTCGGAGACTCAGCGGCTCCGGGGCGAGCCGCAGCACGCTCCCGTCGATTCGACATCAGGCGCTACATCAATTCGACATTCGACGGCGGTTTTGGGGGACCGCCGCTGTCAGTTGGCGGGCACGGCGGGGACTATGCCCCCGAGCCGCCGTTCCATGCCATCGATGATGAGTTGCAGGCTCTGGCGATACTGCTGATCGACCGTGGTGCGATCTCGATGCTCGACGTACTGTCGCAACACCGGCCGGTCTTCCGGGACGTCCTCGGCCGACAACCGACCGCACTGCGCGGCGACGCTCATGGACGAGATCTCCAACAGGACGGACCCGAGGATCAGCCCGCACATGGCAGCCACGACATAGACGCCCTCTTCGGCGGACAGGCCGGCGTCCAGGCTCAGCGCGAAGGCCGCGGCAATGGGCTCCCACGACTCGAGCGACGACAGATTGCGCGAAGCCAGGAGCGGAAAGGCCTGCGGGTGGGCGAGGCCGACGGCGCGCACGTTGTCCGCGATGGCCATGACCCGACCTCGCCAGTCGGTGCTGGAATCGGGCACCTCGACGAGCTCCAGCAGGAGGCTCGCGACGGCGTCGAGCAGGTCGTCCTTGGACTCGACATGGTTGTAGAGGGACATAGCTTCGACGCCGAGTTCTTGCCCCAGCTTGCGCATGCTGAGCGCATCGACCCCGTGGCGGTCGATGAAGGCCAGCGCCGCTACTACGACCCGATCGCGGGTGAGCGGCGCACGGTCCACAATGGTCACGCCCGAAGAGACTACTGGGGACAACCGTCGGGCTCCTCATGCCGCTCTCACTGCCCGGCCTGGGCCAAAGACCCCGCTCAGAGCTCGGACGGTGAGACCGGATAACCGGGTTTTTCGATGGGCGCCCGCACGATGTTGCCCCACTCGGTCCACGAGCCGTCGTAATTGCGCACGTTGCTGAACCCCAGCAGATAGGTGAGCACGAACCAGGTGTGGCTCGAGCGCTCGCCGATGCGGCAGTAGGCGATGACGTCGTCGTCCGGCCGGAGGCCCTGCTCTTGGCGATAGATGGCCTCGAGCGACGGCCGGTCCTTGAACGATCCGTCGTCGTTGGCCGCCCGTTTCCAGGGCACGCTCACCGCGCCTGGGATGTGGCCGCCCCGCAAGGCACCTTCCTGCGGATAGTCGGGCATATGCAGCCGCTCCCCGCTGTACTCCTCCGGGCTGCGGACGTCGACCAAGGGGCGCCGCTGGCGGATGTGCTCACGGACCTGGTCCGCGAAGGCTCGGACCACCCGATCGTCACGCTGCACGACGGGATACTGCGTGGCCGCACGGGCGGGTACATCGGTGGTGGTCGGCCGTCCCTCCGCCAGCCACTTGGCCCGTCCGCCGTCGAGGAGGCGAATGTCGGGGTGGTTGAAGAGCGTGAACACCCACAGGGCGTAGGCGGCCCACCAGTTGAAGTTGTCACCGTAGAACACCACGGTCTGGTCTCGGCCGATGCCCTTGGCCGAGAGCAGCTGAGCGAAACCCTCGCCGTTCAGGTAGTCACGCGCCACAGGATCCTGCAGATCGGTGAACCAGTCGATCTTGACCGCACCCGGGATGTGACCCGTGTCATAGAGCAGAACGTCCTCATCGGATTCGACGACCACCACGTTGGAATCGTCGAAATGGGCGGCCACCCACTCGGTGGTGACCAGCTTCTCGGGGTGTGCGTACTGCTGGAGCTTGGCGGCCTGATCGAGTGTCGCGGCAGGCATGTCGGCACCTCGCTGAGGGCAGGTAGACGGTAATCTCGGTCTGTCTAAAACCTACTTAACTAGTCAGGTTTAGGAGATATTCCGATGGCACTGCCCCCGAAGCTGGCCCGGACTGTCATGCTATTCAAGGGCGCGCCCAAAGATCTGAAGCTGCAGGCACTCTTGGAATACTCCCGCAAGGTCCCACCGCTGCCCGCCCGCTACGCCGAGCATCCGGAAGCACTGGAGCGGGTCACGGAATGCCAGACCCCGTTCTTCCTGGCCGCGGAGGTGGACGACAACCAGCGGGTGTCCATTGCTTTTGACTGCCCGCCGGAGGCGCCAACGACCAGGGGCTTCGCCGGGATCCTGTCGGACGGCCTGGAGGGCACCACGGTCCAGGAGATACTCGCCGTCCCAGACGACTTCTACACCGAGATGGGCTTGGACGACGCCATCTCGATGCTGCGGCTGCGGGGCATGAGCGCCATCATGATGCGCCTCAAGCGCCAGGTGCGGGAACTGGCTGCGGCGTAGACGTTGCGCGGCGACGGTCCAGAGGCCGCGGGCCGACGGCCCGGCCCGGCCCGGCATCAGGAAGCCTCACCCGACCAGCGGAGCATCATGAAACCGCCGAGGCCCTCCGGATCGAGCAAGGCGTCGGCTTCCCGCACGCGTGAGCGGGCGCGCATCGCGGCGAGATCGCCGACGTGCGCCCGCTCGTTCCAGATCCTTCGGCCGTCAGCTACCAAGTCATCGATGCCCCACGCCCGCAAGGCATCCGCCTGCGTCATCGTCTCCACTGGCGCCGGTAGCTGGTCGACGGCAACCTCGCACGTCACGTCCTGGCTTCCGGGGGCGTCGAGCGGGGCGCCCCCGCGCTCGTGGCCTCGGTACGTCCGCACCCACTCGAGGTATGACCGTCCCACCATCGATTCGGTGGTCGACGTGTAGTCGAAGGCCACGACCGGCCCCACGCTCCGCCGCCGGGCTTGGCCCACCCAGGCGGCCGCGGCATCCTGCAGGGGGGCCCGACTGCCGTCGTGGGCGGTGCTCGGTAGACGGCAGTCGCTGACCGGATCGCCCAGAACTTCCCCCAGGGCATCCTCGACCATCACCTCCCGCCACACGCCGTCGCGCCACTCCACGAGGCGGAAGGGCAGGTTGTCGAGGAGCTCGTTGGCCAGCACGACATGGGCGCGGTCGGGAAGGTCCTGCCTGCGGTCCACTCCAGCGGGTTGGCTGGCCCTCAACGAGGCGGACCGCTCGACCGTCACGTACTGCAGGGCAGCCGCGCAATCCGGCTGCGCCGCCAAGACGGCACGGGCCAACGTGCCCGCGCCGGCGCCCGCCTCGGCCACGACGAAAGGCTGGGGCCGAGCCAATTCGTCCCACCACAGGTCGAGCGCACGGGCCAAGGAGGCACCGAAGAGCGGGCCGACCTCAGGGCTCGTGATGAAATCACCCCGGCGGCCGGCCGCACCCCGCCCAGACCCGTAGAACCCCTCGAGCGGGTCGTAGAGCAGCGCATCGACAGCCTCGTCAAAGCGCCAGCGCCGGCCACTGGCCCGGATGCGCTGGGCCAGCCAGTCGTCAGAACCTGAAGCGCGAGCCAACGACGCTCCGCTCAGGGAGAGGCAACCGCGGCCACCGGAACGTCGGTGAAGTGGGTGACCAAGCCGGGGGCGACGCCGAAGGCCAGCGTTGCCACGGTCGTGAGCGTCAGGGCGGCCACCAGGGACGGCGGTACCCGCACCGGCGCGACATCGCCGAGATACGGCTCGTCCATCCACATCCGCTTGAGCACCTGGGCGTAGTAGTAGAAGGCGATCACCGAGTTGACCGCCATCACGACAGCCAGGATGTTGCCCCACACGGTGCCCGGGGCGAGCAGCGCCCGGAAGACCGCGAACTTGGCGTACCAGCCACCCATCGGCGGGATGCCGGCCAGCGAGGCCAGGGCGATGGTCATCACCACGGTGAGGCCGGGCGCGTACTGGAACAGGCCCTCAAAGGAATGCAGCTCTGCGG